>NZ_WLUL01000023.1:0-263601 GCF_009706585.1 Providencia sp. wls1916 | reverse complement strand
TGTATGCTCCTGGGGATCCACTCATTTGCCGCCTAGCTGCAACACGAACTATTTTGGGATAACTGCCTGCTTCAATGCGAAAAATTTCGGGAATAGGCAGCCTAGCGGTGGTGGATTTTATCTAAATCGCCGTACAGGGAAGGTTCTCCCTTTGGACGCGTTTTAAAACGGCGGTGCATCCACATATATTGCTCTGGCGCTCGTAAAATTTCTTTCTCAATGACCTGATTCATCATCGTTGCGGTGGCGACATTATCGTCTACAGGGAAATTATCTACGGCCGGCTGGATCAGCAATTTATAACCCTTACCATCGGGTAAGCGGATAGCTGAAAATGGTACAACGAGTGGATTGCCAAGAGATAATAAGATTTGTGAGCCATTGGTGGTTGCCGCTTTTTCTACCGCAAATAATGGCGCGAATGAACTGTTTCTAGGACCGTAATCATGGTCAGGGGCATACCATAAAATTTCCCCTTCTTTTAATACGCGGATCATGCCTTTAACGTCTTTACGGTCGAGCATGTATTTATTGGATTTCAAACGTCCACGAGTTTGTAGCCAGTCCATCAGTTTATTATCGTTAGCGCGATAAACACCAATGCCGGGATTCAACATACCAAATGCACGACCGCCGATTTCCAACGTTAAGAAATGGACGCCTAACACAATAATGCCACGGCCGGTTTCTTGAGCGGCGAGCATATTTTCACGACCTTCAACTTTAAGCCAGCGGCGCACTCGCCAATCAGGCCAGAACCACGCCATTCCCGTTTCGAAAACACCCATACCGACGGCTTCAAAGTTTTTATCCACCATTTTTTGGCGCTCTTCTTGGCCCATCTCAGGAAAACACAATTGCAGATTACGATCGGCAATTTGGACACGTTTTTTTAAGAAGCGCTTGGAGAAACGCCCCAAACGGGTACCTATCCAATAAATGACGGGATAAGGAAGCAGGACGAGCAGGTAGAGCACACTAATGCCAAACCAAACTAGCCAGTAGCGAGGATGTAATAAACTTTTTTCAAACTTTGGTGCTGGGATCATTGTTTTTTCGGTTTCTACTTAAGTGGATTTCAATTAAAAATAGCTTGTTAATCTGAATGATATCAAATTAACCCGCAAAAAGTTGTGCTGTTTGCATGGTGCTCATTAGTTCGGCAAGGTTTCTCACTGCCATTTTTTCCATCACTCGTGAGCGATGTACTTCAACGGTTCGCACAGATACGCAAGCGACTTCTGCAATTTCACGGTTAATTAGCCCTTGAAGCACATAGGTGCAAACGTCTTTTTCTTTCGGCGTTAAGGTTTCATAACGCTGTTTAATCAATGTGCGTTCAGTGGCTTTTATAGTTTGTAAGCGAGCTTGCTCAAGGGTTTCGGCAAGCTGCTGACTATCAATGGGTTTTTGTAAAAAATCGATAGCGCCTAATTTCACCTGTTCAACCGCCATCGGGATATCCCCATGACCAGAAAGGAAAATCACCGCGAGGGTGCTTTGCTGCTCTTTCAGGTATTGATGTACTTGGCGCCCGTCAAATTTTGGCATACGCATATCGAGCAATACAATACCTTCCTCATGCAGAGGGGCTTGCTGGATGAACTGCTCACTGTCGTTCCATACGGTAACGTTATAGCCGAGCGTTTCGAGTAAAAATTGACAGGAATCAGTGACATCGGTGTCATCGTCGACAAGGTGAATGACTGGCATTAATTCATACCTCGTGGCTTATTTCTTGTTTGTATAAGTATCTTGCTTATATAAATGGTATCCATAACATTGTCACATATAGTTATTGGGAATGTTATCTTTTGTGTGGCAAAACATGCGCTATATTCTGATTATCTCGAGTAATTAAAAATTAGCGTCACACGCAGCCCATTCTTACCTTCATCATTATGTTGATTTTCAATGCGAATATCCCCACCTTGGCTTTGAATTAATCGCTGGCAAATCACCAATCCGAGTCCCAGCCCTTCCTGTTTAGTGGTGGCAAATGGCATGATCCCTTGATTAAGCTGCTCGTCAGGCATTCCACCGGCATCATCTTGTAATACAAGTAAAAAACGTCCATCGGCAAAGTGAAAGCCAAAGGTTAATGTGGTGGCGCCCGCTTGTAGGCTATTACTGATTAAATTTGAGAGCAGCTGGTCGAGTAAGGTATCTGGTAGCAAGAGCTGGACATCGGGAGTTTCGGGTAATTGCAACCTAACGGTTGGGAAATGTTGCTCAACTTGCAACAGTTGCCAGATATGATTAATGGTCTGTTTGACGGATTGCTGGCGTAGTGTCAGACAGGATTCTTGTCCCGGTTTTCCTGCCCATAAACGCAGGTTTTGAATAATGTCAGCACCCCGTTGAGCCTGTTCATCAATTTTACTGATCGCACCAAGAAGAGGGTGGTTTTCCGACTCTTTCTTCAATCGCAAAATAGAGCCTTGGGCATAATTTCGAATTGCGGATAATGGTTGATTCAATTCATGGGCAAACCCAGAAGCCATTTCACCTAATATATTGAGTCGTTGAGCTTTTTGTAGATTAGCTTCTTGCTGACGTAGGCGGTTATGTGCGACTTCTAGCTGTTGGCTACGACGGCGAACCAAGAAGGCTATCCAGACGTGGTTAATACCCAACAATAAGAATATTAAGGCGATAATGCCGATGGTAATTTGGTGTTGAATTGTCCAACTGACAATATCTTGCCAAATTTCCCGTTGCTGTGGGTGTTGGTTAACGTCGCGCAGTAAGTTTTCTACTTGTGTGATGGATGCTGGAGCTCCCCAGCGCATATTAGGCGTATCGCCAGATAGCAAAACTTTGGTGACTTTATCCACTAAATTGTCAGGAACTTCGCTTAACGCGGCGAATGACCAATTGGGGTAAAGTTCGGTGCTCGTTAGGCAAGGTAACGCGCTCTCTTTTTGAACAAGCGGACGGAATAGGTGTTTATCAATCAGTCCTTCACTGTCCATATTTTCTAATAAACAGACGGGGACAATTGCCGCAGAGAGGGATTTATCCCGTAAAGCGTATAACAGCGCATCCGCGGGAAAGCCCAAAAACTGCATCCGAAAGTCTTTTTCAGTGTCATACCCTAAATCCCTTAACACTTTATAACCTAATAGATATCCCCCAAATGCATCGGGAGATATTGCGCCGACTTTTTTGCCAATGAGCTGATCCGCGCTGTGAATGTCGCTATCTCCACGGACCAAAATAAGGCTACCAATCACGTTGCGCGTCGTACTGTTTGGCTCCACATCCGAGCGTAAAGAGAGCAGCCAGCGTAAATGATAGCGGTTATCGAGTTGGATAAATTGAGCAGGGTTAGTGAGTAAAAAGTCAATTTTGCGATTCGAAATCGCTTCTTTCATCTCTTCAAGATTCAGGGGTTGCAGGGTAAAGCGTTCACCCGGGATGGACTCATTGAGGGTGTCGACTAAAGGTTGCCAGTGCAACTGAGTGAAACTCGGTCCTCGCAGGGCGAGAACACCGATTGTCCATTGCGCCGCACCCGCCGGAATGCACCATAACAGCAGGGTCATTAAAAGTATGTGATACAACGGCATAGACGTTTTTTTTAACATTTGAGGTTTATTCGTTGCGTTAGATCAAGATCCCTTCGGGTATGTGGAAAACCACAATAGGGGCGCAAGGCTTTTCTTCTTACTATGAACTCAGAATTATTAGAGTAGCACAAAGATAACACACCGATTTTAAAGAGAAATAAGAATTTAGTGGTTATCAGACATCGGTAACACGGTGTTACCAATACGTAAGATAAACCAATAATAGATTGATTATTAACTTTTATTTTCGCATTAGCAATGTCAATACTGGAGCCGATTATGGATCTGAGTAAACGAAAATTCCTACAACAGATTGGGGCCGTCACTGCCGGGGCATCGCTGATCCCAATCGCCGAGGCGGGGTTAAGTTTTTCCCCAACTCGCCGTGAAGGCAACCCTGAGAAACGCTATGGCATGTTGATTGACTTACGCCGTTGCGTAGGATGTCAATCATGTACTGTCAGCTGTTCTGTCGAAAACCAAACACCTCAAGGTCAATTTAGAACGACGGTTAACCAATATCAGGTCTCCCTAAAAGGGGAAGAAGGGTTCACTAACGTTCTACTGCCTCGCCTGTGTAACCATTGTGATAATCCACCTTGCGTGCCTGTTTGCCCAGTGCAAGCAACGTTCCAACGTGAAGACGGCATTGTGGTGATTGATAATGAGCGTTGTGTAGGCTGCGCGTATTGTGTGCAGGCTTGTCCGTACGATGCGCGTTTTATTAACCATTCAACACAAACTGCAGATAAATGCACGTTCTGCGCGCATCGCTTAGAAGTTGGTTTATTGCCAGCCTGTGTCGAATCTTGCGTGGGTGGCGCGCGCATTATCGGTGACTTAAAAGACCCGAATAGCACTATTCGTAAGATGCTTTCTGAGCACGAAGCGCAAATCAAAGTTTTGAAACCGGAAAGTGGTACGTTGCCGCAGGTGTTTTATTTAGGGCTGGATGATGCGTTTGTAGAACCGTTGCAAGGTAAAGGGCAACCGGCATTATGGCAGGAGGTGTTCTGATGAGCGAACAAGTGACTTATATTTCCGAAATCATGGCACAGCCACAAGAGTTTTTCTGGCTTCCTTGGGCGGTGCAATACTTTTTCTTTATTGGGATTGCTGCCTGTGCGGTGCTGTATGCCTGCTATCTTCATTGGCAAAATCGCAGTGGAAACGGTCGATTAGAAATGATTGCCGTGTTTATTGCTATCACGATGGGGATCACGGCGCCGTTAGCATTAACGGCTGACCTGCACCAAACCGCCCGTGTATGGCACTTCTATGCACATCCAACAATGTGGTCTTGGATGTGGTGGGGTTCGGTGTTGCTACCGCTGTTTACCACGTTTGTTGGGTTGTACTTTGTTGCGCTGCTGGTCAAATTGATTTGGAAGAAAGAGTATAAAGCGACCCGCTGGGTAGCGTTACTGAGTGCGTTATCATCTATTGGTTTACTGCTATATACCGGTCGTGAAGCTTCTGTATTAGTGGCTCGCCCAATTTGGTTTAGCTGGTGGATGCCAGTACTGATGTTCTTAAGTGCGATGCAAGTGCTGCCCGCTTTGATTAGCTTAGGTGCTCGTCGTGAACCGCAATATCAAAATCGTTTAGCGCGTTTTCAAGTGATTACGTTACTCCTGTTTGCTGTTTGTTTTGCACTGTGGATCTCTGGTGATACCACATCTGGAATTGCAGTTCGTCAACAGTTAGATGTCACAAGCCCAGGTTGGTGGATGTTAATGGGCGTATGCGCGCTGTGGGTAATCACGTTTGTGATGGCGCTGAGTAATGTGAAAGCAGTTCGCTCCGTTCCTTACATTACGGTTTTAGCGTTAGTGTCTATGGCGTTAGCGTGGGTATTACGTTGGATTTTCCTGATGGAGATTCAAGCGGTACCAAAATACAACATCATCACCAATCCATACCATTTCCCATTAGGTAATGATGGACTACTGGCGATTGTCGGTACATTTGGATTGTGGATTGCATTAACAATTATTGTTCGCGAAGGTGTTCGCTGGTTTGCGGGGAGAGTGCAACATGGCTAAATTCTCAAGACGTCAATGGCTTAAAGGTGGTTTAGTTGTCGGTGGTCTTGCTCTTTTTGGGGCGAGCTATCGTGAAGTTGCCAAACGTGCTGTAGATGGTTTAGTGGATGGCACTTCTGGCAAAGTGACACTGGATCGCATCAATGGTAACTCGCTTATTCCTGAAGGAACGGCGATTGGTGGTTGGAAAGAGAACCCTGCGCAAGTGGTTTCAATGACACAATGCTTCGGTTGCTGGACGCAATGCGGTATTCGAGCCCGTGTGGACAGTGCGAAGAATGAAGTTTTGCGAATTGCGGGGAACCCATACCACCCTCTATCCCATGAGAAACACTTTCCATATGGAATGCCATTATCCACTGCATTCGCCAAAATGGGCGGCGAAAGTGGATTAGAGCATCGTTCAACCGCATGTGCTCGTGGTGCAACGCTAATGGAAGGGTTAACCAGTCCATTACGTATTCTCGAACCGATGAAGCGTGTTGGTAAACGAGGTGAAGGGAAGTGGGAACGTATTAGTTTTGAGCAGTTAATCAAAGAAGTGGTTGAAGGTGGGGATTTATTTGGTGAAGGTCATGTGGATGGTCTGCGTGCTATCCGTGATTTAGAAACGCCGCTGGATCCGGCTCAACCGAAATTAGGACCCAAAGCCAACCAGTTACTGGTGACTAACGCCGGGGATGATGGCCGTGATGGCTTTATTCGTCGCTTTGCACAAAACGCTTTTGGTAGCAAAAACTTTGGTGCTCACGGAGCTTACTGCGGTTTAGCGTATCGTGCAGGCTCTGGTGCGTTGATGGATGACTTGGATAAAAACGCCCACGTCAAACCAGACTGGGATAATACCCGTTTCGCGCTGTTTATTGGAACATCTCCAGCGCAATCAGGTAACCCATTTAAACGTCAAGGTCGCCAGCTAGCGAGTGCTCGTTTACGTGATTCGTTTAACTATGTGGTGGTATCTCCGGCTCTACCATTGACCACCACACTAGCCAATGACCATGGTCACTGGGTGCCTGTTCAACCGGGTACCGATGCGGCGTTGGTGATGGGGATGATCCGCTGGATTATCGAGAATAACCGCTATAACGCCGCTTATCTGAGTGTGCCAAGTGAAAAATCCATGGAAGCGGCTGGCGAGAAAAGCTGGACAAACTCGACGCATCTAGTCATCACCGATGATTCTCATCCTCTGGCGGGTAATTTGTTACAGCAATCTCACCTAACTGGTGTAGCGGCTGAAGAGGGTGAGGATGAGAAAAAAGCCTATTTGGTTCAGGATGCAAGCGGCGAACTGAAACTGGCGGACGATGTGACAAATGCAGAGCTGTTTGTGACTCGCCAAGTCACGCTTCATGACGGTAGTGAAGTGACGGTGAAATCAAGCTTCCAATGCTTAAAAGAAGCCGCCGATCGCATGACGCTGGAAGAATACAGTCAGCGTTGCCAAGTCCCTGTAAAAACCATTGAATCATTAGGAAAAGCATTAACCTCTTATGACAGAAAAGCGGCGGTGATATCTCACGGCGGCATGATGAGTGGCAATGGTTTTTATACAGCATGGTCTGTGATTATGCTTAATGCGTTGATTGGTAACTTAAACTTAAAAGGTGGTGTTTCTGTCGGTGGCGGTAAATTTAACGGGGAAAATGATGGTCCTCGCTACAATATCGCAGGCTACAAAGGCAAGGTGAAACCGAAGGGTGTGGTGCTATCTCGCAGTAATGAAGTGTATGAAAAGTCGGATGAATTTAAAGCAAGGGTGGCGGCAGGTGAAAAACCGTACCCAGCGAAAGCACCTTGGTATCCGTTTGCGAAAGGTCAGTTAACTGAACAGTTGGCTTCAGCATTGATGGGATATCCTTATTCTCTGAAGGCGTGGATCACCAATATGACGAACCCAGTTTATGGTATTGCGGGTATTCGTCAGGTGATGGAAGAGAAGCTGAAAGATCCCAAACATCTACCGCTGATTATTGGTATTGATGCTTTCATGAATGAGACGACCGCGTTAGCGGATTACATTGTGCCAGATACCCATAACTTCGAGAGCTGGGGTTTCAGTGCACCATGGTCAGGTGTTCAGGTGAAAGCGAGTACTGCGCGTTGGCCGATTGTTGAGTCCCGCACGGCGAAAACAGCGGACGGCCAGCCTGTTTCTATGGAGTCATTCTGTATCGCAGTTGCTAAAGAACTAAATTTACCGGGTTTTGGTGACAATGTGATTGCAGATATGGATGGCAATATGTATCCGTTAAATACCGCGGAAGATTACTATCTGCGTGTGGCGGCTAATATGGCTTGGTTAGGTGAAAAACCGGTACCGGAGGCGGCAACAGAAGACATTACGATCAGTGGTGTCGAACGTATCATGCCGCAAATTACTCGCACATTGAAACCTGAAGAAGTTCGCCGTGTTGCGTATATTTTTACGCGCGGTGGTCGATTCGCACCTTATGAGAAAGCATGGGATGGCGAAGGGACGGGGCCACAGTGGAAAAAAGGGTTACAAATTTGGAACCCTACGGTGGCGATTAACCGTCATGCGATCACCGGTGAGCGTTTTAGTGGTTGCCCGACCTACTATCCACCGCGTATGGCAAACGGTGAAGATGTGAATGCGGTATTCCCAGAGAAAGAGTGGCCATTGAAAATGATGTCATTTAAATCTCATGTGATGAGCAGTTCCACAACCATGATTGAGCGTCTGCGTCATGTGAAACCGACTAACTTGGTAGCTATTCACCCTGATGATGCAGCGAAAATGGGCGTTAAACATGGGGATTGGATCAAGATCACTACACCGGGTGGCCATGCTGAGGCTCAAATTAGTGTGCTCGATGGGGTTATGCCGGGAGTTCTCGCCGTTGAACATGGTTATGGCCACACCGAAATGGGTGCAAAACAACACTATTTAGACGGTGAAGCCATGCCGATGAATGCGGCAAATGGTTCAGGTATTAACTTGAATGATTTAGGGTTCGCAGACCCGACTCGTGAAGTGGCAAATACATGGCTTGATTGGGTATCTGGCGCCTCCGTGAGACAAGGTTTGCCAGCTCGTATCGAGTTAATTGGTTAAGACAGAAGTCCATCCAGTAGGTTGTAAGTTAGTAAAGTGTAAGTAGTAAAGTGTAGTTAGTAATATAAGCAGTAAAGAGGTTTCTGACCTACTCTGTTCTGCATAGCGGAGTAGGAAAGTACCCCTAAAGCAGTTGACATTGCGCTCTACGATGCGGTTTACCCATCGTAACTTCGGCAAATGCCAGGGAGGGGGAGCCCTCCCTTTTTTCTTTTCTAAAAAGAATTATTTCCCCTAATAAATCATCGCAATATATTCCCCTAACAATAACCTTTCAAATAAAGGGTTTTTTATTAACATAATAAAAGGGATAATAACTCAAAATTAACGAGCAATTCTTTGCTGGTGATTTAAATCTTTTTTATATCAAAGTATTACATAGGAAAGCGAACACCATGCCAGTGTTACACAACCAAGTTTCGAATAAAATCCTTAAAGAACGTATGTTGGCTGAAACTGAGCCGCGTACCACAATCTCTTTTTATAAATACTTCAATATTCAAGACCCTACAGCATTTCGTAATGAATGGTACCAACAATTCAAAGCGTTGAGCGTATTTGGTCGAGTGTATATTGCCAAAGAAGGGATCAACGCACAAATTAGCGTACCTGCCTCCAATGTCGATGTGTTGCGGGAACTTATCTACGCAACAGACCCGGCCTTAAATGACCTGCGTTTGAACATTGCTATTGATAATGATGGTAAGTCCTTCTGGGTACTGCGCATGAAAGTCCGTGATCGTGTGGTTGCGGATGGTATTGATGATGAAACTTTTAATCCTGCGAATACTGGGCAGTATCTAAAAGCCGAGCAAGTCAATGCGATGATTGATGATCCAGACACTATCTTCGTTGATATGCGTAATCACTATGAATATGAAGTGGGTCACTTTGATAATGCGATTGAAGTTCCATCAGATACCTTTAGAGACCAACTGCCAATGGCGGTTGAAATTCTGCAAGACCAGAAAGATAAAAATGTGGTGATGTATTGCACGGGCGGTATCCGCTGTGAAAAAGCGAGCGCTTACATGCTGCATAACGGTTTCCAGAATGTTTATCATGTGGAAGGCGGGATCATTGAATATGCGCGAAAAGCAAAAGAACAAGGCTTGCCGCTACGTTTCAAAGGTAAAAACTTCGTGTTCGATAACCGTATGGGTGAGCGTATTACGGATGATACCTTAGCGCATTGCCATCAATGCGGGGAAGCTTGTGATACTCACACTAACTGCAAAAATGACGGTTGCCATTTACTGTTTATTCAATGCCCAAGCTGTGCTGAAAAATATGAAGGCTGCTGCAGCCATGCGTGTACCGAAGAGATGAAGCTGCCTGAAGATGAGCAGCGTGCTCGCCGTGCTGGCCGTGAAGTGAGTAATAAAATATTTAATAAATCCCGCCATCGTTTAGCGGATGGATTATTAAATAGCGAAAAGTAATATTATTTTTAAATGAAGAAAGCCCTTTTAAAAGGGCTTTTTATTTTAATAAAGATACTTAAAAACATTATAAATAAAAAATAGTTCAATTCTGTTTTTAACAAATACTTTTGATGTAATATGCCGTTTTTGTGAATAAACGGTGCTGTTACTTATGCCTAATTTTCTAGAGATAATATGATTAGGGGTTTCATTCATCCAGTTGTTAATTATATTTTGTTCTTTCATAGTAAAGATGGATGAGTCATTATTATTAGCAAGCTTAGTTATTTTTTCTATTTGTTCTGAATCAGTGATAACTTTATCCAATGTTTGAGTCATGATATTTTTTGACATGATGAAAAAATTATCTTTTAGTAATAGAGGCTTGTCTGTTAAAGGATATGCGGCATTGATGTAGATATAGAATCGAATGCTACTGGTTCTGTTTAGTAGAGTTTTCAACGTTGGGCAATAACTCGAGTAATGGCAATAGTAAGTTAAATTTACCAAAACAATACTGGGCGAGTATTTATTGATATATTCAATCCCTTCATTAATGCACCCTGTACTAATGAACTTTAATTTTCTATTAGAAGATAAATATTCGGTAATACCAAGGCGGGTATAATAACACTCATCAATAACTAATATTCTCATAGGGAACATCCTTGTTCGAAAAGAGTATTACAATAAATTGGAATCGATATTGAAGTCAATAAAGTAATAATAAAAATAATAAATTACCGCTTGTATTTGCAATTAATTCATAATTTATAGTTTCTATTTTATCTTTAATAATAAGCAGAAAAATTTCATTTATTAATGATGTAAATTGGAGTGGTTAAATGATAGTGAATGGATATTTGTTATGAGACAAATATCCATTCTTTTTACCTGCTAATGAGTTTTGAAATCAGATTCAAGATATTCGCCAGACTCAATCTTATCAATTCCAGCCTGAAGAATATTAATCAGCTGTTTGGCTACATCGGTTGTCAGCCACATGGTTTTATCAACTATTGCGCTATCCAGGCTATTGTTCTGTTCAGGGAGGTAATGTAAACGTAACATCATCGCATCGTAGGCATCGACAGTACTGATATCCCAGCCAACAACAGGGTGAGTTTGGATTACATCGCTTTTTCTATTCATTTAGACCTCCTAATCAAACATCGTGATAAATAGTAAATATCTATTACTGACTAAGAGCAGGTGACTCAGAACGAGCTATATCTAGTATAAGAAGATTTTTTTAATATGGTAGTAGTAAAACTATTTTTTTGTGAATTTTGGTGAAAATTAAAAAAATAGCCGGTGATTCTTTAAAAAGAAGATGTGAAAAGGATAAAACCTTTCCACATCATAATGTTATTAGCTTACTTTGATAGTCCAACCACAATCTTCACCCGCTAAGAATGGGATTAATTTATCTGTCCCACAAGCAATAGATTCGCAGGTTATATTCTCAGATTTTGTCAGTGTAATGTGACCTTCATTGACAGGTAATCCATAAAACTTAGGTCCATTTAGTGAACAAAATGCTTCGAAATGCGCGAAAGCACCTAATTCTTCGAACACGGTTGCATAGGCAGCTAGTGCGGTTGGAGCGTTAAATACGCCTGCACAGCCGCAGGATGTCTCTTTACGGGATTGAACATGCGGCGCAGTATCGGTACCTAAGAAGAAGCGATCGCAACCAGAAGCAACAGCTGCACGTAATGCTTCTTGATGAACATTACGTTTTAAAATCGGCAGGCAATACAGATGCGGTCGTACACCACCAACTAACATATGGTTGCGGTTAAACATCAAATGCTGTGGTGTTAAGGTCGCCGCTGTAAATTCGTTAGCCTCTAACACATATTGTGCGGCTTCTTTGGTTGTGATGTGCTCAAAAACCACTTTTAATTGAGGGAATTGAGTGCGCAATGGCAGCATGACTTGTTCGATAAACAGCGCCTCACGGTCGAAGATATCGATATGGCTGGCGGTCACCTCCCCATGAATGAGTAATGGCATTCCAGCTTGTTCCATGGCAGCAAGAACAGGGTAGATTTTCTTAATGTCAGACACGCCATGGCTAGAGTTTGTTGTGGCATTCGCGGGGTACAATTTGCAGGCCGTAAATACACCTTCATTGAAACCACGAATTAGTTCATCAGCATCAGTTGTGTCAGTTAAATAGCAGGTCATTAACGGTGTAAATTGGTGCCCAGCAGGTACCGCTTGTTTAATTCGCTCACGATATGCTCTTGCGGCTTCTACCGTGGTAACAGGGGGTACAAGGTTAGGCATGACAATGGCACGACCAAAAAATTGGCTTGTGAACGGCACGACTGTATTTAACATTTCATTATCGCGAAAATGAACATGCCAATCATCAGGGCGGCGGATCGTTAGGGTAGTTACAGTTGTCATTAAACCGGCTCCAATAAGGGGGGGAAGTGATGAGCAGATGCTCAAGCCGGGAAAGAATGATAAAACGAAAACGATTAAATAGCTATGATCAAGGACAATTAATATAGAAATTATTTTTCTTTGGAGTTTTTTAACGTACTGGAAAATAAAGGAATTTAAACAGAATAAAACAGAGAAAGGAAAGATTAAGTTGGCTCCTCCAGCTGGACTCGAACCAGCGACATACGGATTAACAGTCCGCCGTTCTACCGACTGAACTATGGAGGAACTCCCTTAACACGCAGAGGATATTAGCGTTCTGAATCGCTAATGTCAAAGGGGAAAATGATAAAATAAGTTTGTTTGCCTGTTATCTGCACGAATCGATAGAATTTTGATCTAACTGATCAGATGTAAAAGAAATTAAGTCAAAAATAGCTGAAAAAAGAGCCAGTTAAAAAGATGTGATTAAGATTGGAAAGTAATTTTAATGTGTAAAAATTATCTTTGATAAGGGATTAGTAGGAAAGATAAAAATGGCAGAATTAGAAAGCAAGAAGCCCGCTAGGATTAACCTGAGCGGGCTTCTTAAATTTGGCTCCTCCAGCTGGACTTGAACCAGCGACATACGGATTAACAGTCCGCCGTTCTACCGACTGAACTATGGAGGAATTGGTTGTTCCTGAGAACGAGGCGCATATTACCGACCCCGTACTCGGTTGTAAAGCATAAAATTAAAAAAAATGTTCAACAGGTTGTTAAGTAAACAATTTGGTGATTATTTATGCCTTATTTATAGAGTTTCAGGAATTTACCCGCTGTTTTAAGCGGTGCAGCTAAAATTGAACTGCACATAAGTCATAAGGATTGTTCTATTACTGAGTAGAGCAGGAATAAATAAAAGTAGTCGGGAATAGGGTGAAAAAGAATGAAAAGGCAGAAGAACAGCTAGAAAGCAAAAAGCCCGCAAGAATTAATCTTAGCGGGCTTTTTAAATTTGGCTCCTCCAGCTGGACTTGAACCAGCGACATACGGATTAACAGTCCGCCGTTCTACCGACTGAACTATGGAGGAATTGGGTTGTTCCTGAGAACGAGGCGAATATTAACGATATCACCTCGACCTGTCAACGATAAAAATAGAAATTAAATCTAATTGCTCAATCACTACTCATTACGAATAAAAACTACGCTATATTATTGATAATGTTTTAATTTTGAGCGGCTAAAGTAACTTGTGTCGGCAAAGAAACCTCAGGGTAAGCAATATGATAAATATCGTAAAAGGAGATGTTGCCCTTTAATGCTAATAAACGAGAAATTTCTTGCTTGATTGCTGAGCTGACTTCCTGAGAATTAAGAATTTTATTTAACGCGTCCTCAGATACGGTTTCAGTGACAAACCATTCACCGTTATAGCAAACACGCAAATCAAGTACGCCAATATCTTCGAAATGGTAGACAGGCTTAATGTCAAATAACAGAACGCTAGCAAGTATAATAAATAAGAGGGTTATACCAAGTGTCCAATAAGGACCAAAGTAGGGTGCGTACCATAAGATCACGGCAAGCGGTAAATAGGCTGCAATCATGCCAATACATAAATAAGGATGATTGGCGAGAAATTGGCTATTAAAGTAAGGTTTGCCATCACGTTGCTCACGCTGATTAATGGCATCTAAATCATCTATAAGTATTTGTTTGATAATATCCATGGTAAGTGACTCTCTGTCAGATATCTATACTAGGAGGGTATCACGGAGGGAATGAATTGTTATATATCAGTTAAAAAAAATATTTAACTGGATTGTCATCGTCTGGGATTAATCCTGTCGACTTTTGAGGTTTAGAGAGGGTTTTATTTAAAAGAAATCTTTAAAATATCAATAAAATGCAGTTTTTTTGTTAACATAATTCCGCCTAAAAGTGACGGAATCGAAAAAAACAACAATATTTTCAGAATTGAATGTATAAAATAGTTGCTATTATCTCAAAGTCATGAGTTAATGTGCATCGGCCTGTTTAGCAGTCCTATTTGATGTATGATTACTGAGTTAGTGTGTTCTAAAGAAAAAAGTTATCACAGATAGCCTTTTACCGTGACGCTTCATCTTGGTGTTTCCCTGATTAAATAGCTGACTCTGGCCCATATATGCCAAAAGGCAAGTTTTTTTGATGTTATATAGGAAAAGTCAAATGTCCGACAAAATGAAAGGTCAAGTTAAGTGGTTCAACGAGTCTAAAGGCTTCGGTTTCATCACTCCAGCTGATGGTAGCAAAGACGTTTTCGTCCACTTCTCTGCCATTCAGGGCAATGGTTTCAAAACTCTGGCAGAAGGCCAGCAAGTTGAATTCACCATTGAAAACGGTGCAAAAGGCCCAGCAGCTGCTAACGTAACTGCTATCTAAGCTAATTGCTTAACTGATTTTCTAAAGCCCGTCCTTTTTAAGGACGGGCTTTTTCGTTTCTGAAAAATAAAAAATATAGTGTAAAAATAATTAACATTTAAATCTTTACTTAATAATTAGCCGCATCTATACTCAGCTCACAATTAATCTATTGGAGATAAATTACTTGGACAGTCAGAGTTGTAATAAAAATTTAATTTAATTGGCAAGTAATTAATAATCTCTTCTATTAGCTGCTTGCCACTACGGCGGGCGGTGTCTGATGTTTCTATCACTCATACTCCCTGATTTATATAAGAATTTTTCATTTTCCGAATGAAATAGTCACTGTTGCAGTGAGTGTGTATCATGCAAGTTTATATTTATTCTCTATTCCCTCCGGGCAATAGCCATTAATTACTGAATATTTATTTATTCAGCAATTTGGCATGGGCTTTTTATTCTGCCCATTAATTGTTATCCATTATTTGATGGAGGGATCATTATGTTTTTCACACCGGATATATTAAATCTTTTATCTGCAATGTGCCTTGGCGCATTAATTGGCGCAGAGCGTCAATGGCGTCAAAGAATGGCTGGATTGCGTACGAATGCATTGGTTGCAACGGGAGCAGCCGTATTTATTTTGAGTTCAGTGACAACTTCACCTGATAGCCCTGGTCGAATTGCTGCACAAATTGTGTCAGGTATCGGCTTCTTAGGGGCTGGAGTGATCATGCGTGAAGGCATGAATATTCGAGGTCTGAATACTGCTGCAACACTATGGTGTTCAGCCGGAATTGGTGTGTTATGTGGGTTAGGGCAATACTCACTGGCCACAATAGCTACCTTATTGATTTTATGCGCAAATATTCTATTGCGTGAAGCTGCAGCAAAAATTAATCGCCAACCGCAACAGCAGGCATTGGATGTTGAACAACGTTATAAAATTCGTGTGATGTGTCACCAAGGCGATGAAATCCTTGTTAGAACGTTGATTTTACAAGCCATTAATGGCCTGCATATTCGCTTACAGTCATTGAGTAGCGCAGATACATTGAAACCAGAACAGTTGGAGGTGTGTGCAGAGTTTCTTGCCACGCCAGTCGAGCAAAAAGAGATAGAAGCATTGGTTTGCCGGATTAGTCTTGAGCAAAGTGTCAGTGCTATCAATTGGAAAGTGGCATCCGAGCTACCCGCTTGATTGCTAAAAATTAACTGATTAAAGGAGCCGAAATGGACGAGCACCCCCCGTCTTGGAGATATAAACAGGAGCTATCTGGCTAAAATACAATATTTTCAGTCAGATAGCGTTTAAAAAGTACAACTGTACTCTATTGAGATAACGTTATGACTGAAATAAGGCATCAGCGCAAAGGCGCAAAAGCCCCTGCACGCCAAAAATTCATTGTTGGCGAACAAGCGAGCAAAAACATTGAGCAGGTTCTCAATGAATATCAAACTAACCTTCTGGGGTTGTCTGAAAATGAGGCTCTCGACCGTCTAGTCGTCGAGGGGGAAAATGAAGTTGCTCATGAAAAAGCACCTCCTGCTTGGAAGCAATTACTCACTTCTTTTAAAAACCCATTTATTTTTGTTTTAATGATCCTCGCGATTGTGAGTTTCTTTACTGATTACGTGATCCCTGAGCGTCAAGGTGAAGAGACTGATTTAACGGGCGTTATCATCATTGTCACGATGGTTGTATTAAGTGGATTGCTGCGCTTTTGGCAAGAATATCGAACCAATAAAGCGGCAGAAGCCTTGAAATCCTTGGTAAGAACTACAGCAACGGTATACCGTCGCGACAATAGAACGGGACGTTCTATTCGCAAAGAGGTACCAATCAAATGCTTAGTGCCAGGGGATATCGTTTTATTATCAGCTGGAGACATGGTTCCTGCGGATTTAAAACTGGTGGAATCCCGAGATCTATTTATCAGCCAAGCTATTTTAACGGGGGAATCTATCCCGGTTGAAAAATATGACACTCTCGCAAATGTGTCCGCAAAAAGTTTGGAACCCGCATCACCGACAGAAAATGAATTACTTGAAATTTCCAATATCTGTTTGATGGGCACCAATGTAACGAGTGGAACGGCGAGGGGCATAGTGGTTGCAACGGGGAGCAAAACGTACTTAGGCTCGCTGGCCAAATCGATTGTGGGAACTCGAGCTCAAACTGCTTTTGATCGCGGCGTGAATAGTGTGAGTTGGTTGCTAATCCGCTTTATGCTGGTAATGGTGCCGATTGTCTTATTAATCAATGGATTCACTAAAGGTGATTGGTTTGAGGCAACACTATTTTCACTGGCTGTTGCGGTGGGATTAACCCCTGAAATGTTACCGATGATAGTGAGCTCAAACCTTGCAAAAGGGGCGATAGCCATGTCTAAGCACAAGGTTATTGTTAAACGGCTCAATGCTATTCAGAACTTTGGTGCGATGGATGTGCTATGTACCGATAAAACGGGAACATTGACGCAAGATCGTATCATTTTAGAGCATTATCTCGACAGTAATGGGCAAAAAGATAGCCGAATTTTGCAATTGGCGTGGTTGAATAGTTTCCATCAAAGTGGTGCCAAAAATATGATGGACCAGGCAATTATTCGACGTGGACGTGGCAATGATAAAGTCGAGCAGTTGAAGGCTTATCAAAAAATTGATGAACTACCATTTGATTTTATTCGCCGAAAATTATCCGTCACAGTAAAAACCCCTGAAGGTGAAGCTTTATTGATCTGTAAAGGGGCAGCGGAAGAAATGTTGGCTGTTTGTCATAGTTATCAGCAAGATGGACACTCCGTCTTATTGGATGACCAAGCTAAAGCTAGGATTGCGGAGCTGGTCAGTGACTATAATAAACAGGGGTTCCGGGTATTACTGCTGGCAACGCGTTCATTGAATGATGCTGAAGCTTTGTTACCGTTATCGGCTCAAGCAGAACAACAACTCGAGTTACAAGGTATTCTTACATTTTTAGATCCTGCAAAAGAGAGTGCAATTTCGGCTATTGCTGCACTAAGAGAAAATGGCGTGATGGTCAAAGTGCTTACGGGTGATAATGCCGTGATCACTGAAAAAATTTGCCATGATGTAGGTTTAAATATCGATGAGATAATGACAGGTCTTGAAGTCGAGGCAATGAGTGATGATGAGCTGAAAACGAAAGTTGAGCAAGTTTCCGTTTTCTGCAAATTAACCCCACTACAAAAATCTCGGATCCTAAAACTACTGCAAGCAAATGGACATACTGTCGGTTTCCTAGGGGATGGGATCAATGATGCACCCGCTTTACGGGATGCTGATGTAGGAATATCTGTAGATACGGGTACCGATATTGCGAAAGAGTCTGCGGATATTATTCTGTTAGAAAAGGATTTGATGGTATTAGAACAAGGGGTTATCAAAGGAAGAGAAACGTTTGGGAATATTATTAAGTATTTAAATATGACCGCTAGCTCTAACTTTGGAAATGTATTTTCTGTTCTTATTGCGAGTGCATTTATTCCGTTCTTACCGATGCTAGCTATTCATTTACTGGTTCAAAACTTGCTGTACGATATGTCCCAATTAGCATTACCTTGGGACAAAATGGATAAAGAATTTTTAAAACGTCCACGTAAATGGGATGCGAAAAATATTGGACGATTTATGATTTGGATTGGTCCAACATCTTCCATTTTTGATATCACGACATTTGCTTTGATGTGGTATGTATTCCAAGCCAATAGTGTAGCTCATGAAGCACTATTCCAATCTGGTTGGTTTGTTGAGGGATTATTGTCGCAAACCTTGGTCGTTCATATGCTACGAACACAAAAAATTCCCTTCATTCAAAGCACGGCTGCATTACCCGTATTACTGACAACGGGAATTATCATGGCTCTTGGACTTTATATTCCGTTCTCATCATTTGGTACGATGATTGGCTTGCAGCCTTTACCAATGGAATATTTCCCTTGGTTAGTGCTGACATTAGTGAGTTATTGTTTTGTAGCGCAAGGGATGAAGCACATTTATATTAAACGCTTTGGAACTTGGTTATAGTCTGCTCAAGTCACATTACTTTAGTAAAACAGTACAATAAAAAAAGAGCCATATAGGCTCTTTTTTTTAACAGAGTAGGAAAGACTATTGCAGACCTAAAGCTGTTTTCATTTGTTTCATTGCATCAATGCCTTGCTGGCAAGCTTGATCTTGTTGGTCTTTAGGTAAAGCAGCAACTTGCTTTTTACCTTCTTCTAACTGACCTTTCATCGCATCTAATTGAGCTTTGGCTTGTGGGTTCTCAGAAGCTTTAGCAATTAAGCTATCAACTTCAGCGAAGTAAGCGTTACAAGTTTCAGTTGCACCAGCAACTTGACCTTTTTTCTCTTCTTCTGAACACGCAGTGATTGTCAATGCCAATAAACCCAGTCCACAAGCTAAAATCATCTTTTTCATAATCAACCTTATTAAAATTATTTATATATAAAGCAAATTAAGTATATAAGAGGATCTTCTTTTATCAATGTAACAAATCCTAAAAAGGAAATTGATAATTAATTCAAATGGTTAACCTTTAATGTAAATAGTTATACTTTATAAATGACTTTTGTAGCGATAATTATCTATCGTGTTTTATGTTAGCTTATTATGACGTGCGAAAAATAAGAATGGATTATTATTAATTGGTATAAATACGTAATTGATACTGAGTTCTCTTATTCATGAAATAAGAATAACCGCATAAAATACTTAGCGAGTAGTAAACCATTTTGTAAGAAATACGTTAAGTAGAAGTAACTAAAAATTGTATATAATAGGAGGAAATTAAACTCCTTATAACTTTTCTAATGACACTAATAACTTTTTTTCATATACAGTAAAAATAATTAAAATTAAGAAGTAGTGTAAAAAATAATTTACATCTCACTTATAAAACTGAATTATCGAATATTTATAGAATTAATGGCTGTACATTTAAAATGCGATTATAGAAGTGAAAAGTGAGCTGTATCACAAATTTATCAATAAAATGCTTTTCACTATATAATATTGATTTTTAAATTAAATTTCCTTTGAACCTTTAGGGGGTTATCAGGTAAAGTCTGTGCCTCCAAGGGGGGCCTCCTTTCGAATCTTGGTTCTTTAAGTGATAAAACTTTGCTATTTAGGTTAACAACGATTAGGTTCGTTAGGTTGACGCTAGGTCAAATTTACATGCAAAATTACTCTCATAAGAAATTCGCCAAAGTGTTTTAGACAGGTTAGAATGCTTCGGACAAAGGGAAATAAATTTTCTTACATTACATTCCCAGAAGGATCCACCTTACAAAGGGAAAGTAAGAAAATGAGATAAGGCAATTACGCTTATCTCGATGTGCAGCATAGCAGACAATCATTAATGCTATGGGCATGGTATGTATGTAACCGGATTTATCTTGTTACTTTTTATTTTTATAATTACACACAGGGCTTTACCATTATGTCTGCTTCTATTGTAAAGAAACGGCCGTTGAGTCGTTATATTAAAGATTTTAAACACAGCCAAACTCATTGTGCACACTGTAATAAAACTCTTGATCGTATCTCCCTCGTTTTCAACGATGGTATCTTGAATAAAGAAGCTATCGCTGACATGACCGATTTGGTTGATGAAGCGGCTTGGGGCGAACTTCAAGGGCAATTTACAGCACTTTGTCGTTTTTGTAGTGAAATTTTCTGTAATAGCAATACAGACTATTTCGATATTATGTCTTTTAAACAGTATTTGTTCTTACAGACAGAAATGAGTCATAGCACCGTCCGCGAGTACGTTGTTCGTCTGCGCCGCTTAGATGAACTGCTGTCATCCTCTAACTTTTCAATGAAAGATTTTACCGCAAGTAAAGTTCAAGAACAGTTGAGCGATAAAATGACTGATTCAGCATTTAGCAACTACAATATTGCACTACGTAAATATGAGCAGTATTTAAGCTGGCAGTCAGAAAAAAACTAATAATATTTTAAGTTAATAAAAATAGTTGGTTATACGATTATTTTTAATACTAAAATAGGCAAATAGGTGTCCAATAGGGCACCTTTTTTATTTTTGAATAATAGTCAGTATAAATGACATAAATTGAACAGATTTGGAATTAAACTTAATCAACTGTTATAGCTAATACTTAATATATAATGATAAAAATTAATGGGAACTATTTAATTAAATTTATAGATAAATAAGAATGACAAAAAACAAAAAGTAAGTGGATATTCGGATTTAATGATAAAGAAATAGAATATTATGAATGTAGTTCAAGGGGTTATTGCTAAGAGAGAGCCTGAGTTAATCAGCCTATATTATTCTGGGCTGAAAAACTCAGGCTTTTGCTTATTATCCGATAGTCATTAAGCTTGCATTACCACCCGCTGCGGCAGTATTCACACTTAAAGAACGTTCATGCACTAAGCGTTCAATGAGCAAGTTAGTTTCACCACGCTCAAAGCCTTGAACAGAAATAATCGGTCCTTTACGTTTGGCAATCGCTTCGCAAACATGTTTCAGTTGGTCGCAATCTCCGTGATAAATCACACCTTCAATTGGCTCCACTGTGTTTTGCCAATCTTTGGTGAATGAGATAGTTTTGCGAACTTTTTCTGGCAGTGATTTAAATAGCTTCTGGTGCAGTTCGCTATTTTCCCACAATGTTTGACAACCACTTGCGAGCACAGCAGATAATTGAGTCAAACAATCACGTTCATTATCGCTAAGGCATAAAATAGTGCCGCGTGGACGCAAGGTGTAGGTGTTCTTTTCACCTGTTGGTCCTGGTAATAAACGTGTTGTACCGGCTTGTGTTAAACGGGCAAATTGTTCAACCGTAGATTGTTCAATTATGGATTGCTCAACATCCGTTTTCTGTTTTTGTACCCATGCAGAGAATGCTTCAAATGGTGCGAGTAACTCAGCGCGAGCACTTGCATCCATTGGTAAATGGCTGTCTTGCTGCTCCAGTGTTTGGCAAACTGCATTCTCAGGACGCTCGCTTAATAAACGGTAGAGATAAAGCGGTCCACCGGCTTTAGGTCCTGTACCTGAAAGTCCTTCACCACCAAATGGTTGCACTCCGACAACAGCACCGACCATATTACGGTTAACATATAAGTTGCCCACTTTCGCTTTAGCGACCACTTGGTTGATGGTTTCATCAATGCGAGTATGAACACCTAATGTTAATCCATAACCAGCCGCATTGATTTGGTCAACTAATTGCTCTAACTCATCACGTTTGAAACGAACAACATGCAGAACTGGTCCGAAAATTTCTTTCTTCAACTCACCAATATTATCTAACTCAATCAGCGTTGGCTTAACGTAGGTTCCTTCTGCCTGTTCTTGCTGATCTTGGCTATCGGCATAGACGGCTTGGAAAACGATTTTGCCTTTACTGCGCATTTGTTGAATATGTTGGTCAATATTCTCTTTGGCTTCACTATCAATAACAGGACCAATATCGGTGGAGATGTGTTCAGGATTACCCATCCGGCACTCTTCCATCGCACCTTTTAACATACGAATTGTTCGGTCAGCGACATCTTCTTGAACACAAAGAATACGCAATGCAGAGCAGCGTTGACCGGCACTATCAAATGCAGAGGCGACGACATCGGTGACGACTTGCTCTGTGAGAGCGGAAGAATCAACAATCATCGCATTCAATCCACCAGTTTCTGCAATCAGTGGCGTCGGGCGACCTTGAGCATCTAAGCGACCTGCAATATTGCGCTGCAATAAGCCCGCGACTTCGGTTGAGCCAGTAAACATCACGCCACGAACGCGTTGATCGCCTACTAATTTTGCACCGATAGTTTCACCTTTACCTGGTAAAAATTGCAGGACATCACGAGGAATACCCGCCTGATGCATAATGGATACCGCAATAGCACCAATTAATGGTGTTTGTTCCGCCGGTTTAGCCAGCACAGTGTTGCCTGCGGCTAATGCCGCTGCGATTTGTCCTGAGAAAATGGCTAATGGGAAGTTCCATGGGCTGATACAAACAACAGGGCCAAGAGGGCGGTGAGTGTTATTATCAAAATCTTCACGGACTTGAGTTGCATAATAGTTTAAGAAATCAACCGCTTCACGAACTTCAGCAATCGCATTCGCGTAAGTTTTCCCAGCTTCACGCACCAGCACATCCAATAATGGCTGCAATTGTTGTTCCATAATGTCAGCTGCACGTAACAGGATAGCTGCACGTTCAGATGGTGGCGTTGCAAACCAAATCGCGCCAGCATCAGTGGCGATATTCAGCGCATGTTCAGCTTCTTGTTCACTGGCTTCGCGTACTTTACCAACGATATCACGATGACAGGCTGGGTTGATAATTGCGACAGCTTCAGGTAGCGCTTGTTGTGTCACAAATTCACCACCCAGCAGTGGTTCCGCGATTTTTTCTTGTGCCGCGGCATTGAGTAATGCGCTCGAGAGTGATGCTAAGCGGTGTTCGTTAGATAAATCTAAGCCCATTGAGTTAACGCGACGGGTTCCATACAGGTCACGCGGCAATGGAATTTTAGGGTGTGGTAAGCCAATTTGTCCTTCAGTTTTAGACAGTTCACGAACATCTTTAACCGGATCAGCAACCAATTCATCTAATGGGATCGTGGCATCCGCAATTCGGTTAACAAACGAAGTATTTGCTCCATTCTCTAAGAGACGGCGTACTAAGTAAGCTAATAAGGTTTCGTGGGTACCTACTGGAGCATAAATACGACATGGGCGGTTGAGTTTACCGTCAGCCACTTTACCAACAACTTGTTCATATAATGGCTCACCCATGCCATGTAAGCATTGGAACTCATATTGACTAGGGTAGTAGTTTTTACCTGCAATTTGGTAGATAGCTGATAATGTATGTGCGTTATGAGTCGCAAATTGTGGGTAAATTAAATTAGGTACAGACAGTAATTTACGAGCACAAGCTATATAAGAAACGTCGGTATACACTTTGCGTGTATAAACTGGATAACCTTCTAAGCCATCAATTTGCGCACGTTTAATTTCGCTATCCCAATAAGCGCCTTTTACGAGACGGATCATCAGGCGTCGTTGGCTGCGTTCGGCTAAATTAATAATTGAGTCGATAACAAATGGGCAGCGTTTTTGGTAAGCTTGAATGACAAAACCAATACCGTTCCAGCCTGCTAATTTCGGCTCAAAACACAATTTTTCGAGTAAATCTAAAGAAATTTCTAAGCGATCTGCTTCTTCAGCATCAATATTGATACCAACATCGTATTGGTGAGCTTGCAAGACTAAAGAAAGTAAGCGCGGATACAGTTCTTCCATCACGCGATCGTATTGCGCGCGGCTATAACGCGGATGTAGTGCCGATAATTTGATGGAAATACCCGGTCCTTCATAGATACCGCGTCCATTCGATGCTTTACCAATTGCGTGGATCGCTTGTTGGTAAGAGACCATATAATCTTGGGCATCTTTCTCGGTTAAAGCGGCTTCACCCAGCATATCGTAGGAGTAGCGGAAACCTTTGTCTTCCAATTTACGTGCGTTGGCAAGGGCTTGGGCGATGGTTTCGCCGGTGACAAATTGTTCACCCATTAAGCGCATTGCCATATCCACGCCTTTTCGTACTAGCGGCTCACCACTTTTACTGATAATGCGATTTAACGATGTCGATAATTTGGCTTCATTGTGGGTAGAGACTAATTTACCTGTAAATAAAAGCCCCAATGTTGCCGCATTGACGAACATCGAGCTGCTTTGGCCAACATGAGATTGCCAGTTACCCGTACTGATTTTGTCTCGGATCAGCGCATCGCGAGTGGCTTTATCCGGAATACGTAATAGCGCTTCGGCAAGGCACATTAATGCCACACCTTCTTGAGAAGACAGCGAAAATTCTTGTAATAACCCTTGAACTAAGCCTGAACGACCAACCCCATTTTTTTGATTACGCAGTTTTTCTGCAATGGAGTAAGCCAATTTATGAGCCGCATCAGCTTGCTCTGGAGGCAGCTCAGCTTGTTGTAAAAGCATAGGTACGGCTTGAGTTTCAGGAATGCGGTACGCTGATGTAATTGCGGAGCGTTTTACGGATTGGGGTAAAATATGCTCAGCGAACTCAAGGAATGGCTGATAAAGGGTCTCAGGAGACGAAACTTCATCACCAGAATGCTGATCTTTTGTATCCAAAACCGTTGATAATTCAGGTATAATTTGGTTGTTATCGAGTTGCCCTAAATAATTATATATAGCTTGTTTAATAAGCCAATGGGATGTGCGATCAAGACGTTGAGCGGCGGCTTTAATGCGGTCACGAGTTTCTTCATCAAGTCTCACACCCATAGTTGTTGTGCTACTCATCTTAATTCCTTCCTTTTCACAGGTGTTAAATACCAAAAGTTACACACCATTATGATGATGTTGCAACTTTGTGCAACATTGTTAATGTGTTATGTGAAGAAAATGTGAAACAACTCTTATTTTTATGAGTGATTTATGATACCCATTGATTGGGTTTTTATAATTTACTTATAAATCAATATATTGTTTTCTCTTTTAAGATGGTGGCAAGTTAAACGCTTAATTAAGAATTTGACTTAAAAGTTTAACATTTGTGATGTGTCTTTTATTTATTGAACAAAAAATAGTTAATTTCTTGTTAAAAGCATCTGAGTCTGTCTAGCATGATGTGGCAAAGTTATTGAGTTATTGCAACACAAACAATCACAACATAGATAAGGTGTGCATCAAAAAACGCAAAATTGTGCAATTAAGTGCAACACCTTGAGATTAAAAGTTATCAAAGAAAATTATAAAGATAACGACAAAATAGACGCACTATGGAGACGACAGGATGACTGTAAGCACTCCGATGATCATTATGTTCATCGTATATATCACGGGTATGTTATTGATCGGCTATTTAGCCTATCGCTCAACGAAAAACTTTGATGATTACATTCTAGGGGGACGAAGTTTAGGTAGTGTGGTAACCGCATTATCTGCAGGGGCTTCAGATATGAGTGGCTGGTTATTGATGGGTTTACCAGGCGCTATTTTCCTCGCTGGGATTTCTGAAAGCTGGATTGCGATTGGTTTATGTTTAGGGGCTTATCTGAACTGGTTGTTTGTTGCAGGGCGCTTACGTGTACAAACCGAGAAAAATAATAATGCCTTAACGTTGCCAGACTATTTTACAAGTCGTTTTGAAGATAATAGTAAGATTTTACGTATTATTTCTGCGGTTGTTATTTTAGTTTTCTTTACTATCTATTGTGCATCAGGAGTTGTAGCGGGGGGCTTATTGTTTGAAAGCACCTTTAATATTAGTTACGACAAAGCGCTATGGTTAGGGGCATTGGCGACCATTGCTTATACTTTCTTAGGTGGTTTCTTAGCGGTAAGTTGGACGGATACTGTTCAAGCATCATTGATGATTTTTGCCCTGATCTTAACGCCAATTGTCGTGATTTTATCCCTTGGCGGGTTAGATACTTCAATCGAAGTCATTAAAGCTAAAAACCCTGAATATCTTGATATGTTTAAGGGAATGAACTTTGTTGCCATCTTGTCATTGTTAGGTTGGGGACTGGGTTACTTTGGGCAGCCGCATATTCTGGCGCGTTTTATGGCGGCAGATTCACATCGCACGATCCGTTCAGCACGCCGTATCAGTATGACATGGATGGCATTATGCTTAGGTGGAACGATTGCTGTTGGCTTCTTTGGTATCGCTTATTTTGAAAATAATCCTGCATTAGCAGGTTCTGTAATGAAAAATAACGAACGTATTTTCATGGAATTAGCCGGATTACTGTTTAACCCATGGATTGCGGGTATCTTGCTGTCTGCGATTTTGGCGGCGGTAATGAGTACATTAAGTTGCCAATTATTAGTATGTGCCAGCGCATTGACCGAAGATTTATACAAACCTTTCTTCCGCAAATCAGCGAGCCAGAAAGAGCTAGTATGGGTAGGGCGTGGAATGGTGCTGTTAGTCGCGGCGATCGCAATTTATATTGCCCAAGACCCAAATAACAAAGTCTTAGGATTGGTGAGTAATGCGTGGGCCGGTTTTGGTGCCGCATTTGGTCCCGTCGTTTTACTCTCTGTTATGTGGAAACGTATGACACGTACTGGTGCATTAGCCGGGATGGTTGTCGGTGCGGTAACAGTATTAGTTTGGATGAAATTCAAATGGTTAGGTTTATATGAAATCATCCCGGGCTTTATCTTTGCGACTATCGCTATCATTGTTATCAGCTTGATAACTAAGGCGCCAAGCGCAGCAGCACAAGCCCGTTTTGATGAAGCAGAAGCTGAATACAATACAAAATAATAGATAGATTTGGTTATCGATAGTAAAAAGGCTGAAAGGGAAACCTTCCAGCCTTTTATTTTTGTTAATTGCTTATTCGTCAAATAATCAACGTGGTTTACGGCGTTTTACGACTTGGTAGCCAATAAACAGAATAACAAACCACAGTGGTGTCGCAATTAATGCTTGTCGGGTGTCATGTTGGAACGCTAATAACACCACCATGAAAGCAAAGAAGGCGAGACTGACCCACGACATAAAAATACCCCAAGGCATCTTATAGCGAGATGCGGCATGTTTTTCTGGGCGATTCTTACGGAAATTCAGGTAGCTTAATAAAATCATACTCCAGATAAACATGAATAAAATCGCAGACACGGTTGTGACTAAGGTGAATGCATGCATGATATCGGGAATAAAGTAGATCAAAACAATACCGAAACTTAGGCAGATACAGGTGAAAATTAAGCCTGTTGCGGGTACTGCTTTTTTCGATAACTGACTAAATTGTTTCGGCGCATCTCCCTCTTTAGATAGCCCAAACAGCATACGGCTGGTGGAGAAAACACCACTGTTTGCTGATGAAGCCGCAGAGGTAAGTACCACAAAGTTCACGATACTGGCAGCAGCAGGCAGGCTGATTAGCACGAACATTTCCACAAAAGGACTTTTATCCGCCAAAATGGTGCGCCAAGGGGTAACAGCCATAATCACAATCAGGGATAACACATAAAAAGCAATGATCCTAATCGGGATAGCGTTAATAGCTTTCGGCAGGGATTTTTCAGGATCACGGGTTTCCGCTGCGGCGGTTCCCACTAATTCAATTCCCACAAAGGCGAAAATAGCAATTTGGAATCCCGCAAAGAACCCACTGAGTCCCATTGGGAACATTCCGCCATCGTTCCAAATATTACTTAAGGATGCAGTGTGCCCGGCCGGTGATTGGAAATTCATCGCAATCAACGTACCGCCAACGGCAATTAGTGTCACAATGGCGACAATTTTGATCATCGCGAACCAGAATTCCAGTTCACCAAATAGTCGAACAGAAACTAAGTTAAGCGTCAGTAGGGTGGCAACACAGATAAATGAAGTCACCCATTCCGGGAAATTAGGCACCCAGAAACTGACGTACGAGGTGATCGCGATAATATCGGCTATTCCCGTGATCACCCAGCAGAACCAGTAAGTCCATCCCACAAAAAAGCCAGCCCATGGACCGATTAAATCCGCAGAAAAATCACTGAAAGATTTATAGTCCAGGTTGGATAGCAGTAATTCCCCCATGACTCGCATGACAAAAAACAGCACAAAGCCGATGATCATGTAGACAAAGATAATAGAGGGACCCGCAAGGGAGATGGTCTTTCCTGATCCCATAAATAGCCCTGTACCAATGGCTCCACCAATGGCAATTAACTGAATATGACGGTTACTGAGGCTACGTTTTAGTTGATTTCGGTCAGAAGATGGCCGAGAGGTGGTTGTCGCTGCATTTTCTTCCATATTGTTATTTATCCGATTGTCATTGTGATATTAGCCCACACTATTTTTTTAAGTTTGAGGCTGTGTTTGCTCGAAATATTGTGACATAAATCTCAATTAGAGTAAGAGAAAATTTACAAATGGCTGAGAGACCGCTGGTTTAACCAACGGATCCTCCTAGGTTATTAACACTATTAACGAAAAATTAACCTGAAAATAAAAATAGCAGAATAAGATGAAATGTACCAAATACTTAATTCTAAATAATGACAGTTGGGGTATTGGATATATATAAGAGTGATATAGCTTATTTTTTAACTGAAAATGCCACGAGTTTTCTTCTTTTTAACCGTTATCTTCGTTGGCTATTTCTAAACGATAGGGCTAACGGTCACTTTCACGTCATATCCCACGACAAATAAAGCTTGTTCGAGCGCTTCAATTTTTGATGCATATTGTAGGTCAAGTAACCGCTCTATTTGTTGAGCGCTGATATTGAGTGTCCGAGCAAGTTTGCTCCGCGGAGTTTGAGTTTCAAGAATGGCATTGTGCAGTGCGATTTTTAAGCAACTCAATACAGGTAAATGAATAGCAAACGCATTAGTGACCGAATTTTGGGGAAGAGGAATCGGATTTCTTAATGTGATTAGCTCCGAAAGTGTGGCGAGTAATGTTTCTTGAGCCTCTAGTTCGACATCTTCTGCGCAATAAGTCACGCCTTGAATATCGGGAAAATCACAAAAATTAATTTCGTATACTCCTTCATCTTCGACAAATTCAACTGTTGCTAAATAATTAAACATAGTAAACCTCAAAAATTAATTTCTTTATAAGATAAATAGTACAAAGCGTCACAGAATAGACAATGGGTTGCATGTTAATAAAATGAAAAATGGATGGCGATAGTTTGGAGAACGAACATTTTTACCGATTTTATGCCTGATTGGCTAAAGAATAAGCCTGTTTCATAATGAAACCATGATGTAACCTCATCACCTCTTTGTGAGCCAAGTCCCAGTTTTAACAATATTTTATCCACCCTTCACCTCAGTATCAATATGCCAATTTTACCCTTTTAGTCATCATATAATTTTTTAAATAAAACATATGAAAACGTATATGTATCTTAATTCGAATAAGCAGTTATACGTAATGTTGTCATTGTGGTTAAGTAATTTGTTAAAATAAAAGTATATAGTAACATAATGATATTATCATTCATTGTTACTAACTGGTAAATAAACAGCGATATGTACGCGGGGGTAATAAGTTAAATTACTTATTTACATAAGTCATATTTTCGAAGCAGGTCTTGCTTATTTACACATAGATGTAGTGAACTTGGATGACCATCTTATTGTTTATAAATTCGCTAGGAGAATGGTGCTTAGTTTTTTTTATTTTTTCCTTTTATCAATAACTCAGTGCGCTAACTAATGCTGTGGCTTGAATTTTTTATGCAAAAAATAATAGCTAAATAGGTTAATCAAATGTTTGAAAAGTTAATTTAATTAAAATGAGTTTGTCATACAAAAATAACAATATTGCTTATTAATATGGCAATGCTCGATGAAAATTCATGACAATTTTATCTGAAATCTTTAATGGTATTGTCTGTATATAAAATGGTCTTAATTAGAATTTTTAATGTTATTGCTATTGGTTAATATTAATACAGTTAAATTTAATTAATATAAATTCACTATGGAATAATAATATGTATGACAAATTTAACTTTAATCTTGGCAGGAAAAAATTGAATTAATTTGATTAAGATTTGTAATTTTGATTAAACACATTGAAAAATAATGTTTAATTTTTATTCCTAAGTTACCGATATTACTAAGCCTTTAAACGAATTGCATTTTTACGAGAGTAATAAAGATTGATTTAGATCAATATGTAGGCTCTTTCGTTATGCTTAGTGTTTATCGCTTATAAATTCCCTCATATGTGTGAGTTTTTTACTTAAAATGCTAGTATTTGACTTATGAAAAATCTAAATGTTGTGAATATTTGAGATAAGTAGGATTAAGATATAGTTGTAATAAAGAATTGTTAATATATAGATGGATAATTATCCCGATAGACCAAAAAGAAACATAAGTGTCTTGAATAGTTAATTTAGTGGTGCATAATAATTAACGGCTAATAATGAAATCGGTATATTCTGAGATTTACAGGAAATGCTAACTTTTTAGCCACTCGTTATTGTTGTAGGTAATCAGGAAATATATTTAATTTAAGTTTGAACCTGTGTGTTTATATACTCCAAACTGGGTATTTCAATGGACCTCATGGGATAGTAATGGACTACACTATCCAGCTTTAATTATTTTCATATTTAAAACTTTGGTTAACACATTCGGCTCAAATTGATATTTGTTCTTTCTTCATGCAGATGTTAATAATTATTCGAAAGGTATAAAAAAATGAGCTCTACCACTGATTTTCTGAAGCATATATACGATATTAATCTTTCATATTTGCTTTTAGCTCAAAAGCTTATCGCCCAGGAAAAAGCCACTGCCATGTTCCGTCTCGGGATTTCCGATTCAATGGCAAACACTTTAGCAGAACTTTCTTTACCTCAATTGGTTAAATTAGCGGAAACAAATCAGCTAATCTGTCAATTTAGATTTGAAAACAGCGACACGATTGAAAAGCTTACTCGAGATTCTCGAGTTGATGAATTGCAGCAAATTCATACGGGTATCCTTCTTTCTACCCGATTATTGCAAACGCATAATGAGTCCGATTCAGATATAGCGAGAAAAAGATGAGTAGCGTAGCTGAAAAAAGTATTGTCAAGGAAGCTAATGATATTCGTTTGGCAATGGAATTGATTTCTCTTGGGGCTCGCCTGCAGATGTTAGAAAGCGAAACTCAAATTAGTCGCGGACGCTTAGTGCGTTTATACAAAGAACTCAGAGGTTGCCCACCACCAAAAGGGATGCTCCCTTTTTCAACCGATTGGTTTATGACATGGGAACAAAATATTCACTCATCCATGTTCTACAACGCCTATCAGTTTTTACTGAAAACCGGTCAATGTGAAGGGGTTGATGCTATTCTCAAAGCCTATCGACTCTATCTAGAGCAGTGTTCACCCAATACTGGAGACGAGCCAATTTTGGCATTAACCCGTGCATGGACATTAGTTCGTTTTGTGGAAAGTGGCATGTTGCAAAGTTCCGATTGCAATTGCTGTAGTGGTTCATTTATCACCTATGCCCACATTCCTGAAAATAGTTTTACGTGTAGCTTGTGCCAGCCTCCATCACGAGCGATAAAAAAACGTAAACTTTCCGAGCATCTCGCCGATATTACGGAATATCGACAAGATGGCATTACCAAAGCGGTAATGTAATTGGATTAATTTGGTTTACAGGCAATTTTATTGCCTGTCCTTCCTCATATTCCCTTTGACTGCCATCTGTTAACCAACGGAGTGAAAGGGAATACTGTGTTAATACTCATCGGATATATCATTGTTACAGCTGCCGTTATCGGTGGCTATGTCATGGTCGGTGGTCATCTTGGCGCGCTGTACCAACCAGCTGAGTTTGTCATTATTTTAGGGGCTGGTTTAGGCGCATTTGTTGTGGGTAACAGTGGTAAAGCCATCGTTGCATTATGCAAAGTATTACCAAGACTCTTCCGTCGCTCTTCTTACAACAAAGCCATGTCAATGGACTTGATGGCTTTGTTATTTCAGCTTTTGAATAAATCTCGTCAACAAGGTCTACTTGCGCTCGAAAAAGATATTGAAAACCCGCAAGAGAGTGAGATTTTTTCTCAGTATCCTCGCATTCTCAAAGATCAAACTGCCATGATGTTTATCGTGGATTATTTACGTTTAATGGTGACAAGTAACTTACAAGCCCATGAAATCGAAGCATTAATGGATGAAGAGCTAGAAACATTCCGTCAAGAAAATGAAGTACCAGCATCCGGTTTGAACATGGTGGGTGAATCCATGCCTGCGTTCGGGATCGTGGCGGCTGTTCTAGGTGTGGTGAATGCACTTGCAGCTGCAGACCGACCTGCGGGTGAATTGGGCGCCTTGATTGCTCATGCAATGGTAGGAACTTTCCTTGGTATTTTAGTGGCTTATGGATTTATTTTGCCACTGGCTAGTTTAATTCGTCAGCGCAGTAGCGAACAATTAAAAATGATGGAGTGTATTAAAGTCACTTTCCTCTCTTCGTTGCAAGGGTATGCCCCTCAAATTGCGGTTGAATTTGGTCGTAAAGTCTTATTTAGCGTTGATAGACCATCATTCCTTGAGCTGGAAGACAAAGTCCGTGAAGTCAAAGTCGGTAATCGCGCAACAGAAACTACTGAGGAGTAATCGCTAATGGCAGCCAATGGCCCTCAAATTATTCGTGTTAAGAAAAAAGGCGGTCATCAGCAGCATGCCCACGGTGGAGCATGGAAAATTGCTTACGCTGATTTTATGACTGCGATGATGGCATTCTTTCTGGTTATGTGGCTGATTTCCATCTCCAGTCCTCAAGAATTAACCAAGATAGCGGAGTATTTTCGTACTCCGCTCAGTACTGCCATCAACCCAGGAACGAAAAGCGGAGATGCCACTAACCCCATTCCCGGTGGTGGAAAAGATCCGATTTTTCGTGATGGTGACGTGATGCCAGAACCAAATGACATCATTTCCGGTGATGCGAATTATCGATTTGAAAAATTAAAAGAAAATCTTGAGCAAGCGATTTTACAAGACCCGCGTTTGAATGAATTAAAACCCCATTTATTGATTGACATGATCAACGATGGTTTACGAATTCAAATCGTAGATAGCGCCAATCGCCCTATGTTTAAAGTGGGTTCTGCTACCGTCGAGCCTTACATGCGCGATATTCTGCGTGCTATTGCGCCACTACTCAATGATGTCCCGAATCGCATTAGTATTTCAGGACATACGGATGACTTGCCGTATGCCAGCGAAGCCTATTACAGCAACTGGGAACTCTCATCCGATAGAGCCAATGCCTCTCGCCGTGAGCTGATCATGGGGGGAATGGATGAGCGAAAAGTTTTACGTGTAGTAGGGATGGCTTCATCCATCCATTTAGACAAAGAAAACGGCTTAGCACCCGTCAACCGGCGGATCAGCATCATCGTATTGAATGAAGATGAAACAAATCAAATTTTACATGAATACGATGGCGCAACACCGATTAACGATGTGCTGAAAAAAGGCCCAGAAGATGTGCCAATACCGGCAAACAGTGATGTCGTGACTGTGAAGGTGACAAAGTCACCCGATAAACAGTAATGACAAAAACCATAATCACCCGAATCTCACTACTGCCGGACTTATCCGGCAGTCAGTGTTAAGTGAAACTTAAGCGAAATTGGATAAAAAGCATGGATATTACCGAGTTTTATCAAACATTTTTCGATGAAGCCGATGAGTTGCTTAGGGATATGGAACAGCATTTGCTTGAGCTTGATCCTATTGACCCAGATAGCGAGCAGCTCAATGCCATATTCCGCAGTGCCCACTCAATTAAAGGTGGGGCGGCAACCTTTGGTTTCACTCATCTACAAAACACCACGCATACCTTAGAAAACTTGCTCGATAAGGCACGTCATGATGAGCTGACATTAACGCCAGATATTATTGACGTTTTCTTAGATGCAAAAGACGTGATGGTGTCCCAATTGGATGCCTATAAAAATGACTCATTACCGGATGATGAGACTTTCAAACGCATTTGTGATGTGCTCAAAAGCATTGAACATGATGTCAGCGAAGTCGGCCCGGAAGAGGTTGCCGCTCTTGTTAGCATGAGTACCGAAGAGACTGACAGTGTTGTGGCTGACGATGTTGCGACAGAAGAGTCCTCGTCAGAAACCGCGATGCAAACTCATGCTGCGTTGACAAATAACGAATTTTCTCACTATTTCATCATTACGTTAAACGGTCTGAAATCGACGGAAGTAGATGTATTAGCGGATGAACTAGGTTTATTCGGTAGCTTATTTGGCTCTGAAAAAAGTGATTCCAGCTTAAAAGCGTGGTTAGGGACCAATACCGATATCGAAGATATCTGTGGGGTACTGTGTTTCGTCGTGGATGAGTCTCAAATCCAGCATAGCGAAATCAGTTTTGAAGAGTGCCAGCGTGCAACACAAGGTAGTAACCAGAAAAGTAAAGTTGCTGCAACTCTCGAAGAACTGGAAGCAACGGTGGAAGAGTTGGCAGCAATGGTTGAAGCACCTGCCGATCCAGTTGAAGCGCCTCAAGCGGTTGTACCGACATCTACACTTGTTGCGGCACCAACGTCGGCGCCATCTTCGACATCATCATCTTCAGCATCGTCATCCGCAGCCACTAAAAAAGCTGCTGCAGCGAAGCCCAAAGGGGATTCAAGCAGTATTCGTGTTGCAGTTGAAAAAGTTGACCAACTGATCAACTTAGTCGGCGAGCTGGTAATCATCCAGTCAATGTTGACTCAGCATAGCCAACAAGTTGACCAAAACGAATATGCAGATTTACTCAGTTCTATCGTTCAATTAGAGCGTAACTCACGCGCTCTGCAAGAGTCAGTTATGTCCATTCGTATGATGCCGATGGATTATGTCTTCAGCCGCTTCCCGCGTATGGTGCGCGATATTGCCTCTAAACTGGGTAAGAAAATCGAACTGAAAGTGGAAGGTAGCTCAACCGAATTAGACAAGAGCCTTATCGAACGCATCGTCGATCCACTGAATCACCTTGTCCGTAACAGTCTCGACCATGGTATTGAAAAACCAGAAGTTCGTTTGGCAAATGGTAAGCCTGAAGCGGGAACATTAACGCTCTCTGCGGCACATCAAAGCGGCAATATCTGTATCGAAGTGCGTGATGATGGGGCAGGGCTAAACCGCGAACGAATTTTAGCAAAAGCTCGCTCTCAAGGTATGAATGTTCACGATGGCATGACCAACGATGAAGTCGCGATGTTGATCATGGCGCCGGGCTTCTCTACTGCCGAAGTGGTGACGGATGTTTCAGGGCGTGGTGTCGGAATGGACGTGGTTAAACGAAACATTCAAGACATGGGCGGACGTATTCAAATCGGTTTCACAGAAGGTAAAGGCACCATCATTCGGATTTTACTGCCATTAACCTTAGCCATTCTTGATGGTATGTCAGTCAAAGTCTCTGACGATGTGTTTATCGTGCCACTTAGTGCAATTATTAGCACATTACAGCCACGTCCAGAGGATATCTATCGCCTTGCCGGTGAAGAAAAAATGCTGCTCGTTCGCGGTGAATATTTACCACTGGTCGAATTGCATCACGTCTTTTCTATCAAAAATGCCGAACCAAATCTTGCCAATAGTATCGCGCTGATCATCCAAAATGCGGGGCATCGTTTCGCTTTATTGGTTGACAAGCTGGTGGGGCAGCAGCAGGTCGTGGTGAAAAATATCGAAAGTAATTATCGCAAAATTCCGGGAATTTCCGCTGCAACCATCATGGGCGACGGTTCTGTTTCGCTGATTTTAGACGTCGCAGAATTGCAGAGAATGAACAACAACATTTTGATTAATAAGAAACAGCCTGTTTCTCAACCAGTAATGCACTAAATAGAGGTTATATACCATGTCTATGTTAGATGACGATTTAAACAAGCTTGAAGAAGAAAAGAATGGCGAAGGCTACCTCATTTTTACGCTTGGTGAAGAAGAGTACGGAATCGAGATTTTAAAAGTGCAGGAAATTCGTGGTTATGAGCAAGTGACTCGTATTGCGAATACTCCTGACTTTATTAAAGGTGTCACCAACCTGCGTGGCGTCATTATTCCGATCATCGATCTGCGCATTAAGTTTTCCCATGAAAACGTAGTTTACAACGACAACACCGTCGTCATCGTTGTGAACTTAAAAGACCGAGTTGTGGGAATTGTGGTTGATGGTGTTTCCGATGTACTGGTGTTGCATGAAGAGCAAATTGCACCACCGCCAGATTTCGCGGTGACATTATCCACTCAGTATCTGACCGGTCTAGGAACAGTAGGCGAACGTATGTTGATTTTGGTTGATATCGAAAAATTATTGACCAGTGAAGAGATGGCGTTAATCGACAATATCGCGGAATAACGAGTCATTAGATGCGTTAAATACGCTGATAATTTGCTCAAAAATGGTAAGTGAATGACTAAAGTTTTTGAGCAACTGTCCGATATCCAAACTACAACAACACTATGTTAGTAAAACACCATGTACAGTCGAATTAAAATCGTATCAGGACTTTTGTCCGTTATTTTTGTATTTATTTTATTGCAGCTGGTATCAAGTGGTTTGATGTTTACCAAACTCGGCGATAACAGCGACAGTATTAATTATTTGAATTCTCTCCAACGCCAAAGACTCGTTCTGACTCAAAGCTGGGTCAATCTATTGCAAGCTCGTTCTGACTTAAACCGCGCCATTAACGCGTATTTATTAGAAGAGTTAAGCATTAAAGATGATGCCTCTGCTGCGGATCTTATTGCTTCAGCAAAAGGTAAATTTAAAGCTGCCGATGAAGCGTATGACAGCTACAGAAAGTTGATGGCAAACGCAGATGTGGATAAGGGGTTATTTGATAACTTACTAAAATCCTATGAGGATTATCGTGTTGCATTAACCAAACTGTCGGAATATGCAGAGAAGGGGGATTTAAACGGCTTCTATGCGCATAGAACGTCAGGGTTACAAGCCAAATTTGAAGAGCAATTTGGCCTCTATTTTGCTGAAATTTCTTCAGATTTTGAAAATGAAGTCGTGAATGCAGAATCCAATTACCGCCAATCACTGTATTTGCTGGTTATCTTATCCGTACTGTTAGCAGTGATCAGCGTGATTAGCTATCGCTATGTGCGTAAAGGGATCACTGAGCCATTAAATACGCTGATCGAGCGCATTAAAGTGTTCGCTTCAGGGGATTTAACGCCAAAAATTGATACCTCAGCGAACAATGAAATTGGTGAGTTAGCGCGTGGTGCTCAGCACATGCAACAAGAGCTGATCAATACGGTTCGTGGTGTACTGGATGGTAGTGAAACTATCTATCAGGGAACCACTGAAATCGCAGCGGGTAACAATGACTTATCTTCACGTACCGAGCAGCAAGTGGCTTGCTTAGAAGAAACGTCTGCTAGCATGAGTGAGCTGACAGCAACCGTTAAGCAAAACACTGAATATGCTCATCAAGCTAGCGAGTTTGCAAGCCAAGCTTCTGTTATTGCAAAAGAAGGCGGCAAAGTGGTGTCTAACGTGGTTCATACCATGCGCAACATTGCTGATAGCTCGCAAAAAATCTCTGACATTACCGCTGTTATCGACAGTATTGCTTTCCAAACCAATATCCTCGCATTGAATGCTGCGGTTGAAGCGGCGCGTGCTGGTGAGCATGGCCGTGGATTTGCTGTGGTTGCCGATGAAGTTCGTAGCCTTGCTCAACGCAGCGCAGATGCAGCAAAAGAGATCAAAGGCTTGATTGAAGACTCTGTTTCTAGAACAGACGTAGGGGCTCGCCAAGCAGAAGATGCTGGTGAAACAATGACAAAAATTGTCGACTCAGTCACACGTGTTACTGACATCATGACGCACATCGCAACCGCGTCTGATGAGCAGAGCAAAGGTATTGCTCAAGTGAGTATTGCCGTGGAAGAGATGGACAAAGTGACTCAGCAAAACGCCTCACTCGTTGAGCAATCCGCTGTTGCTGCAAATGTACTGGAAGAGCAAGTCGCTAAGCTTTCCCAGTTGATCTCCATTTTCCGTTTACCTGCAATGGATCAAGCAAAAGTACGCAACGCACAACCTGCACCAAGAACAGTATCTAATATTGTTAAAACACCAGATTTATCCAAAATCGCATCGAAAAATCATAAAGATGACGATAACTGGGAAACCTTTTAAGGGTAAATCTGTTCGAGCGCTGTGAGAGTTTCTCTCGCAGCGCTTTTATATGTTTAAGCTCGATAATTAAAAAAGGGCCAAATTTTTGGCTGGCATAAGTAGGGGATTAAATATGTTAGGAAAGAATATCCGAATTTCAGTGAGCTTATACTTACTCCTGATTTTATTTTGTGGCATGCAGTTAACCTCAAGCGGCGTTTCTGTTGGCATCGTTAACAGCGAATTAAACGCGCTAGAAAGAATCGATATGGGTTCTAAAAAACGCGCATTACTGGAAGAGACCAGCAAAAACTTAATGCAGGCACGTAATAGCCTGACTCAAATTGCCTTACTGATGAAAGTAGGCGACCACGTTCCATTAATCGAAGAAACCCGCGTTGTTTTCGATAACTACTTAATTTCAGCTAACAAATCGTATAACGAATTCAAAACTCAGCCAGTGCTAAGCGAAAAAGAAAACTTAGCGGCATTGGAAGAGAAATTTAATGCCTTTGTCGTCACGTTAAACGCATTGAAAGGCAATCTTGATAACAACGATGTTGCGGCTTATATCAATCTGCCTGCACAACAAAACCAAGATGAATTAATCAGTGTTATTAATAATTATCTCTCTGTTTTAAATGATGAAAGTAATGATTCTATTGCGGATGCAAGATTTTATAACCAATTTGCATGGGTTTCATTCTTTACCGTCATTGTCATTATTTTCGGTGTGATTGCCGTTGTGCATCTGTGGTTAAAACGTAAAGTCATTTCACTATTAAACAGCATGAGTGAACACTTTATGCACGTTGCGGAAGGAAAACTAAATCAGAATATTGAAATTAATTTCCGTGATGAAATCGGTGATGTATTCGAAAAATTAAAAGTCATGCAGCAATCATTGGCAAAAACTGTCACCTCTATTCGTTCTAATACAGACCAAATGTATACGGGTATTCGTGAGATTGCTTTAGGGAATAATAATTTATCATCAAGAACAGAACAGCAGGCCGCCTCGTTAGAAGAGACGGCAGCGAGTATGGAAGAGTTAACTGCGACAGTGAAACAAAACGCCGATAATGCGCGTCAAGCTAGCGAACTTGCAGTGAGTGCATCGCGCACAGCGACAAAAGGCGGTGAAATCACGGAAGGTGTGATTGACACGATGACTGCCATTTCTAATAGCTCTCAGAAAATTAGCGCCATCATCAGTGTCATTGATGGCATCGCTTTCCAGACCAACATCCTTGCATTAAATGCTGCAGTAGAAGCGGCGCGTGCGGGTGAACAAGGTCGTGGATTCTCGGTAGTTGCAGGTGAAGTTCGCGCATTAGCGCAACGAAGCGCTGAAGCGGCGAAAGAGATCAAAGGCTTGATTGACGAGTCAGTAGGGCGTGTGAACCAGGGCTCTCAGTTGGTGAATGAAGCAGGTCAAACCATGAATGAACTGGTTGCCGCTGTTAACCAAGTGACTGAATTAATGGGCAATATTGCGTCTGCATCGAATGAACAGAGCCGAGGTATTGAGCAAGTTGCGATTGCAGTAAGCCAAATGGATTCTGTTACACAACAAAACGCCGCATTAGTAGAGCAATCAACCAGTGCGACAGCAGCACTTGAAGACCAAGCCAATAATTTGGTCGAGACTGTGGAATTTTTCGAATTACCAGAACAGTCGACCCGAGTTAGACGGTAATGGGTATTCATGCGATAGCGTGAATAATGAACTCTCAATCTAGATAACTTGAACTAGGGAGAGGCGGTTAGTTAGACAACGCATAAGTTAGACGATGATAGTTAGGCAGCCACTTTCGGCTGCCTCGCCGGTTTTTATTGAATAGGACGACAAGTACGATGCTATTAGTACCACAGATAGAACCTTTGACTGATGACGAGTTTGGTCGGGTTTGTCGATTTATTCATAAAAAGTCTGGAATAGTCCTTACGATGAATAAGAAAAATATGGTCTATAACCGCTTATTAAAGCGCTTACGTGACTGTAATATCGACAATTTTTCTGATTACTTACGGATGTTAGAGCGTGAACCGTTGAATACGGAATGGCAAGCATTCATCAACGCACTGACCACAAACTTAACGGCATTCTTTCGAGAGCCTCACCACTTTGCGACATTGACAGATTTTTTAAAAAGCCGTCGAAATAGCAATATCAATATTTGGTGTTCGGCTTCTTCGACAGGGGAAGAACCTTATTCTATCGCCATGACAGTGAGCGATGTTCTGGGAGCCAACGCTGTCAATGCCAAGGTCGTTGCCAGTGATATTGACACGGAAGTATTAGAGAAAGCGAAACAAGGGATCTATCGAATCGAAGAACTCAAAACCCTGACAGCACTGCAACGGCAGCGCTACTTCATGAAAGGGGTGGGTGAGTATGAAGGGTTTGCTCGCGTAAAGCCCGCACTTAGCAACATGATTGAGTTTCGTTACTTAAACCTGACGGAAGGCGATTGGCAATTACAACATCGCTTCGATGCGATTTTTTGCCGCAACGTCATGATTTATTTTGACAAGGAAATGCAGATAAAACTGCTAGAGCGCTTTGCGCCACTGCTCAAGCCGGATGGCTTATTGTTTATTGGTCACTCTGAAAATATTTCGCAACTGACAAAACAGTTTGTGATCAATGGGCAGACCGTCTACAGCTTAGCGTCGGCGAGGAGAGGACAATGAAAAAAATAAAAGTATTGTGCGTCGATGACTCTGCACTCATGCGCCAATTAATGCGTGAAATTATCAACAGTCACACTGATATGGAAGTGGTCGACACAGCGCCAGATCCGTATGTTGCTCGGGACTTAATTAAGCAACTGGAGCCAGATGTTATCACCCTCGATGTTGAAATGCCGAGAATGGATGGTATTGATTTTTTAGAGAAATTGATGCGGCTGCATCCAATTCCGGTCGTTATGGTCTCCACATTAACCTCTAAAGGCTCTGAAGTGACATTAAAGGCTTTAGAACTGGGCGCCGTAGATTTTGTGACAAAACCACAGATTGGTATTCGCGAAACCATGATGAGTTATCGCGATATGATCGGTGAAAAAATTCGCGCAGCGGCAATGTCTAAAATGTCGCAGCGTAACCGTTTTGCTCGTACAGAGAAAAAAGTTGCTGAGCCGACAACTTTCGCTAAACCGCTGACGCCATACGTGTGCAACAACCGTGTGATAGCCGTGGGAGCCTCAACTGGTGGAACAGAAGCTATCCGCCAATTTTTAGAGATGCTGCCAAGAGAATGCCCGCCAGTGGTGATCACTCAGCATATGCCAGCAGGCTTCACTCGCTCTTTTGCTGAACGCTTAAATAAACTGTGTGCACTTACAGTTAAAGAGGCGGAGCACAATGAGATTTTGCAAAAAGGCTGCGCCTATATTGCGCCGGGTGATTCACACATGTTGATTGCCGATAAAGGCAAAGGTTATCAAGTGGTGTTGGAACAGAGCGAGCCGGTTAACCGCCATCGTCCTTCCGTCGATGTGCTATTTGACTCAGTCGCTAAGCATGTCGGACGTAAATGTATTGGTATTTTGCTGACCGGAATGGGAATGGATGGCGCCAAGGGCTTACTCAACCTGCGTCAACAAGGGGCTTTCACTTATGCTCAAAACGAAAGTAGTTGCGTCGTATTTGGTATGCCGCGTGCTGCAATCGAAATGAATGCCGCAGATGAAGTGCTGGATCTACTGAAAATTGCCCCAAGCGTATTAACAAAACTTTCTACTGTCACCGTTTAGTGGTGACAGTTTATTTATCATTGTATTTTTGAAGGAGTGGTTATGGCCGCTAAAGATCTGAGCTTTCTGGTTGTCGATGACTTTTCTACTATGCGTCGCATCGTCCGTAACTTATTAAAAGAACTTGGTTTTAACAAAATTGAAGAAGCGGAAGATGGCGTTGATGCCCTCGAAAAAATCCGTGCTGGGAATATTGATTTTGTTGTTGCTGACTGGAATATGCCAAATATGGATGGTTTAGAGTTACTCAAAACCATTCGTGGTGATGATGCACTTAAACATATCCCTGTCTTAATGGTGACCGCAGAAGCGAAAAAAGAAAATATTATTGCGGCAGCACAAGCTGGTGCGAGCGGCTATGTTGTGAAACCGTTTACCGCAGCTATCCTCGAAGAAAAATTAAATAAAGTGTTTGAAAAAATGGGGCTGCAATAATCGCGGGCGGTAAAGGAGACAGTGATGATTGAACAAGTAGCAATGAATGGCAGTCGTAATGGCACTGGCAACGAAGATCTAAAACACGTCATTACACGTATTGGAACTCTGATGCGAACCTTACGTGAAAGTATGCGTGAGTTGGGTTTAGAGAAAAGCGTTCAGCAGGCAGTAGCAAGTATTCCAGACGGTAAAGACCGCCTGCGTTATATTGCGCAAATGACAGCCCAAGCGGCAGAAAAAACACTCAACGGCATTGATGTTATCAAGCCGCTGCAAGTGGAAATGAACAAAAATGCGGTTGCGTTGCAGCAACAGTGGGAAGAGGCGGCGTCCGGTGAAGTCTCTGAAGCGTTACGCGGCTCCACTCAAGCATTTTTGGGACAAGTTATCCAAGATAGCGAAGTGACGAAAGCTGAACTATTAGAAATCATGATGGCGCAAGACTTCCAAGACTTAACGGGGCAAGTCGTCAAAAAAATGATGGAAGTGGTTGAAGAAGCAGAGAAACAGCTATTAGCGTTGCTGATGGAAAATACACCACCAGAAATGCGAGTGAAGACTCAAAGTGAAAGCCTGCTCAATGGTCCTCAGATTAATAAAGAAGGTGTGAATGTGATGGCATCACAGTCACAGGTGGATGACCTGTTAGATGAATTAGGTTTCTAATTCGCTCCTTCGAGATATTTTGAGCTATAGCGTTATTGGCTGAGTTTACCTGCTTGCTATGGCTCAAACTATTTAGGGTAGTTGTGCATCATTATTTTATTAGCAATTTTTCATCAAAACCCATCGACCAGTAGATCGCGTTTTTGATTTTATCTCTTTAGTACCCAATGCAAATAATCTCTTTTCCTAGCATGGATTTAGAGATAGCTGACATCAAATGAGTCATAAGTACATAGGGCTGTCCTTCAATATTAATAATCGGGTTAAGTCGAATCGGTAGGGCGGCTTGTAGATGATGTGTATCAAATAATGGAATGATAAGGCGTGTTATTAGGTCATGAATAAGTTGCAATTGCTGACGAATGACTGGATAGCGTGCCGAGAAATGAAATTATAATGGTGGAATAGGGAGAGGAATGTTGAGGTGGTAAAAGAGGATATTAATAGGGCATTAACGCAGGCTTGAATAGCTTTTCAAACCTGCGCAAACAAAACAGAGATAAAGTTATTTCTTTTTATTCAACATAGCTTTTAAATCTGCAAACGGGTTATAAGTGGCTTCACCCACATCTTTTTGTGCATCTTCACCCGCAACCACATTCGTTCCGTACTGGTCGGCTTCTGTATACTTAGAGTGTTCATGGTCATGGCAGAAGAGACACAATAATTCCCAGTTACTGCCATCTTCAGGGTTATTGGTATGATCATGATCGATATGATGAACAGTTAATTCTCTTAGATTCGAATAAACGAATTCCCGTGTGCAGCGTCCACATATCCATGGATAAATCTTGAGTGCTTTTTCACGGTAGCCACTTTCTAAGCGAGCATAGTTTTTAGGGATCAAAGCCATAACGCATATCACCTGCTATAAATAGAGTGTTTTATATTGATACTGTCAATATACCCCATTTTACAGCACGGGTATTATAGGAAGTGATTTTTTAGGTCATCCTTTTTGACTTTTTCTCTTGTTACCTTTCATTTGCCTCTTTGCGAAGCGCTTCGCAAAGTTGTTGCCATATTGCTCAATAGCCAAAAAACCCCTGCGAACTACGTCTATTTTCCACCATTGATTTTTTTACACTCTGTCATGCTATAGCGACTATGCGTATAGGCTAATTTTTTGGAAGTCACGTGTCCGACGAAAGTGATGTAGAAAAAACAGAAGAACCCACGCCCCATAAAAAGCAGAAAGCGAAAGATGATGGGCAAATTGTTCGCTCCAAAGAATTAAGCTCCCTCATGATGATGTTGGCTGGAGTCAGTTTGCTGTGGTTAAGTGGCGGGCATTTGGCAAACCAGCTACGACAAATCATGCGCCAAGGATTTATCTTTGACGGGCATTACCTGCAAAACACAGGGTTAATGCTCAGTTATTTGGGGAGGGTGGTTAGTGAGGCGTTATTTGCTCTACTCCCAATTATCGGGGGGTTAGCGCTGGTGGGGATCTCTGCTTCGTCACTGGTGGGTGGGCTGTTATTTAATAGCAAATTGATTAAGTTTGATTTGAAAAAATTAAACCCAATCAAAGGATTAAAACGAATTTTCTCTATGAATGCCTTATCTGAATTGTTTAAGGCGATATTAAAATCACTGTTTGTGGGGTTAGGAGCATCCATTTTCCTCTGGCAAAGTTGGCCTTCACTACTCCATTTGGTGATGGAACCACCGACAACGGCATTAGCGAATGCACTAGAGAAGGTAATTTTTGCAGGTTATTTAATTGTCTTTCTCTTAATCCCGATGGTGGCATTTGATGTATTTTATCAATTTCGTTCCCACTTGAAAAAGTTACGGATGAGCCGCCAAGAAATTAAAGACGAATTTAAGCAGCAAGAGGGTGATCCGCACATTAAAGCCAAAATTCGTCAGCAACAACGAGCGATTGCGCGTAACCGAATGATGGCAGATGTCCCCAGTGCGGATGTGATTGTTACTAACCCGACTCACTACGCTGTCGCCCTAAAATATGACGATAAAAAAATGGGGGCGCCGAAAGTTTTGGCAAAAGGCGCAGGAGTTATTGCTCAACGTATTAAAGAAATTGGTGCAGAGCACCGCATTTTACAACTTGAAGCTCCACCGCTCGCGCGTGCGTTATACCGTCATGCGGAGATTGGACAAAGTATCCCTGTTGCGCTGTATGCAGCGGTAGCAGAAGTTTTAGCATGGGTTTACCAATTACGCCGTTGGCGTCGTGAAGGTGGCCTGAAACCAAAGAAACCGAAGAATTTACCAGTGCCACCGACGCTGGATTTTGCTGGAGATAACAATCGCGATGGCTAATTTGGCTGCACTTTTAAAATTGCCGAAAAACTTACAAGGAACTCAGTGGCAAATCCTCGCTGGACCCGTGCTGATATTACTGATTCTGTCGATGATGGTTTTACCATTACCGGCATTTTTGCTTGATTTGTTGTTCACCTTTAACATTGCTCTGTCCATTATGGTTCTGCTTGTGGCGATGTTCACCAAACGGACATTGGATTTTGCCGCATTTCCCACCATTTTGCTGTTCGCAACCTTATTGCGCCTATCTTTGAATATCGCTTCAACGCGTATTATTTTGCTGGATGGTCATACTGGACCTGATGCTGCTGGGCGTGTTGTCGAAGCTTTTGGTCACTTCCTGGTTGGCGGTAACTTTGCCATTGGTATCGTTGTTTTCATTATCTTGGTTCTGATTAACTTTATGGTTATCACCAAGGGTGCGGGGCGTATCGCCGAAGTGGGTGCTCGCTTTGTGCTTGATGGTATGCCCGGTAAGCAAATGGCCATCGATGCCGACTTAAACGCCGGTATCATTAATGATGATGAAGCGAAAAAACGCCGAGCAGAAGTCACTCAAGAAGCCGATTTTTACGGTTCAATGGACGGTGCGAGTAAATTCGTCCGTGGTGATGCTGTCGCCGGAATTATGATCATGGTGATAAACGTCATCGGTGGTCTGATTGTTGGTGTGGGTCAGCACCATATGACCCTCGGTGATGCAACGAGCGTTTATACCTTATTAACCATTGGTGACGGTCTAGTTGCCCAAATTCCAGCATTGATCATTTCAACGGCAGCGGGGGTTATCGTCACTCGCGTTGCAACCGATGAAGATGTCGGTGAGCAGATGGTCACTCAACTGTTCAATAATCCGCGCGTGATGTGGCTCAGTGCTGGGGTGTTAGGGTTGACTGGTCTTATTCCAGGGATGCCTAACTTTGTTTTCCTACTGTTTACTGCGGCATTGGCTGCATTAGGCTGGTATCTGGTAAAACGCTCACGTAACCCAGAAAAAGTGATGGATGATAGCCAAGCGCAACATTTCCAAGAAGCCAATAAAGTGGTCGAAGCAACATGGGATGATGTGCAGTTAGAAGATTTACTGGCAATGGAAGTCGGTTATCGCTTAATTCCGTTGGTTGATAACGATCAACAAGGGGAGCTATTGGGTCGACTTCGTGGGTTACGTAAGAAATTTGCTCAGGAAGTCGGATACTTACCTCCGGTGGTACATATTTGCGACAACTTAGAGTTATCCCCATGTGAATATCGCATTCTTATCAAAGGGGCTGAGGTGGGGCGCGGAGAAGCTCAACCTGGACGTAACTTAGCGATTGATCCGGGTAATGCGGCGGGAACTTTACAAGGAGATATGACTAAAGAACCTGCGTTTGGTCTACCTGCAATATGGATCGATGACGATTTACGTGAACAAGCACAAATCCAAGGTTATACCGTCGTTTCTGCAAGTACCGCGGTAGCAACGCACTTTAACCAGATTTTACTGCAATACTCGAGCACTCTGTTCGGTCGCCAAGAAGCCCAAATGTTGTATGACCGAGTGAAAAAAGAAATGCCAAAACTGGCGGATGATTTGATCCCTGACACCATTTCACTGACCATCTTGCACCGCGTTTTACAAAACCTACTCATGGAAGATGTGGTGATCCGTGACATGCGCACCATTATTGAAACGCTGGCTGAAATGGCAGGTGAAAATGGTGAACAAAAAGACACTGATTACCTTACCTCTCAGGTACGTATTGCTTTAGGACGAGCCATTACCCAGCAATGGTTTGGTAGCGCTGAAGAGATCCAAGTGATTGGGTTGGATGCGAAGTTAGAGCAAATCCTGCTACAAGCCGCAAAGAATGGCGGTGGCTTAGAGCCAAACTTAGCCCAGTTTATTCAAACTCAAGCTGAAGAAGCAGTGGGGCATCAAGAAGCGATGGGGGCGCCAACCGTATTGTTAGTGAATCATGCCCTGAGGCTGATTTTATCTCGCTTCCTGCGTCGTAGTTTGCCGCAATTAGTGGTGATGTCCAATTTAGAAATGACAGATCACCGTAAGATTAGAATGACATCGATGATCAGTGGGTCATAAACAGTCGATTGATTTCAAGTTAACGAAACGCAAATAAGTATCACAATAGGCAGTGTAGTGAGATGAGTGTCATAACTCCTCACTCACTGCCTATTTTTTCGTGCATTAGTTTTATACAAAAGCACAGTTAAGGTCTTTGCAGACTTTAAACCGAACGCTGCGAACAGCATCAAGTCTCACTAACATGAGCCGAAAAATGTTAGATATTAATCATTAATGTGCATCGATACCTTATACATAATCATGGTGTAAAGAATATGGCAGACACATTGAAGGAATTATTGGAATTTGCTAAAGGACTAGAAAAAATCGGGGTTACAGATGGAGATGTTGTGAAACGTATTAAGGCGAGAATAGAAGCAAAAAAGGTGAAATCTAATCGACCAAAAGGCTAAATTTAATAAACCAAAAGACTCTGATCATTTAACCAGATAAAAATGGGGGCGAGGAAAACAGGTTTAGTCAGAAATCTAAATTGAAATTTTCTTTCCTAACGCAGGGCGTTTAGATTCTAAGCCATCGGCACCGTAAGTTGACTGATTATTATGCTTTTTCACAAAATTTAGACGTTGTGCATTCAGCTCAATATGCAGTTGAAGCATTTGGTGATTACGATAATTTAAATCTTTTAGTTGGGTCGTTAGGTCTTTAATCGTATTCCAAGTATGGTTGAGCACTGGGTTACCTTCATAAGGTGCAACGATTTTTGCTTGCTCTTCCAGTTGTAAACGGTGGTTCTCACCATGACTGATAGCGGCAACTAAAAAACGTTTTTGCTCCGTCGTTTCCTGAAATGGAGAAGGTGGCACACGATGGTAACCCAATAATAACTCTTCATTCTTCATCACAATTTCCAGTGATTGCAAATGACCAAGCTGCTGTTCTAATAGTAGTAATAATTCGTCGTTCATAGTCGTTCAGTTTATTTCATAGAAAGCATGCATTCATGGGCATCACGTAAAATACCATCAGCGATTTTACCTGCATCCATGGTTAACGTGCCGTCTTTGATGGCTTGTTTGATTTTTTCAACTTTAGCGACATCAATATCAGAAGCTTGAGGTTGAAGTAATTTCTTTTGTAACTCACTCGGTGCAAAAGAGCTTTCTTTAACGGCTTCATTTGCGGAGACTTTTTTCTCACGAACCAGCGCTGCGGTTTCTTGTGGATCGCGAGTGGTTACCTGAGTCAAGGCAGAGATTGCAGATGTTTGCTCAATAGCCATAGTATTTTTCCTGTTCCCGATATTTTTGATATAGAAGGTTATCGGCAGATATTAATGAACCTTTAATATTCGGTTAGCTTTCAAATTACCAATGAGATAGGTAATTTCACTTAAATCGCGATATAAATTCTGATAATTAACTGCATGTTTAACTACTTCAGACGAATTGCAAAAATTATACCTGTAATTCACTTCAAAAACAGAAAATTATCACGCTATAACTTGATGATTTAATTTTAAATTAAGTTAGTTAAGCGCTACTTGAACACTGCCATTTTCTTGAGCTTCACCATTAACCACTTGCCCATTGATAAGTCGAACTCGAATATTTTCACCCATGGCGGCATTATTAATGGCTCGACCTTCATATTTAACGGAAAAGTTATTGCCAGTGGCAAATACATACACGGTTTGACCCGCCTTAATAGCCCAAGGGCGCCTAACCATTGAGCTAGTAAACGTCTGCCCTGCGGTAATATTGCGAAGGGCTAACGTGCCACGCAGCGCCATCTTGTCGGTAGATGCCCCAGATGGCAATTGGTGAATAAGCCCTCTTTTGGTGCCAATATCCACAAATTCAATGGTTTCTCCCCGTTGAATATTACGGGTGGCAACATAATATTGCCCAGTGACATTCACCGTCAGCTGTAAATACTGTTTTTTCTTATCGCATTGCACAGGAAGTGAGATATTTCCCATATTACGACCCCCACTTGGTAAGCCAATTTGCGGCTTATCACAATTTGGCCATTTATCAATTGGGGTTTTTATTTCAATTGAAACGCTATTTTGCTTTCCATGAATTTTACGGAAATACTGGTCAATATCTTGTGGGAGAGATGCTTGCGCAGAAAAAGAAAATAGATTTAATATACTGATAATTAAAATATATTTAATTGAAAAAACAGTTTTCATCATCCCATTTCCTTTTTCATTCCATACCTTTTTACCCTTGAAGTTTACCTACATCGTCAATAATGAATGAGGCAAATAGGTCAATTATTTTGCCTTTATCTCGCCATTAGATTTTTTATCTGCCAGCTAATATGAGCATCGAATTTCTATATTCAAACTTTGCGTTTATAAAAACTGCAATTAAAAAATTCTTAATTTTCGTCTAAATCGATTAGGAATTAACTTAAATCCATTGAGGAAACCATGATTGATAAATTAGATGCCACCTTTGCTTTTCAGCAACGGGCTTTGTCCATAAGAGAAGCAAGACAGACTGTTTTGGCTTCTAACATCGCCAATGCGGATACCCCTGGTTATCAAGCGCGTGATATTGATTTTAATCGTCAATTACAACAAGCGATGGATAAAGGCGTGGTGAAAGGAAAGGGTATTTCACTGGCAGTGACAGCCAAAGGGCATATTGAAGGACATGATATGAAGCCTGCTGCATTGGATCTGAAATATCGTGTGCCTTATCAAACTTCAATGGATGGAAATACGGTTGATATGGATGTTGAGCGCAGCCAATTTGCTGATAACACATTGAAATATCAAGCCGATCTTACATTCATCAATAGCCAAGTCAAAAGTATGTTGGCCGTTCTACAACAAGGGTAAGGGTTATGGGTCTACTCAGTATTTTTGATATCTCCTCTTCTGCATTAACCGCGCAATCTCAGCGTCTAAACGTTAGCGCGAGTAACATGGCGAACGCAGAAAGTGTGGTGGGTCCTGATGGTGAACCGTACCGTGCGAAGCAAGTGGTTTTTCAAATGGCGCCACAAGGTCGCAATCAAGTCGGTGGCGTTCGTGTGAGTGAATTAATCGAAGATCCTGCTCCTCCGCGTATGGAATACAAGCCCGGTCATCCTCTTGCAGATGAAAAAGGCTACGTGAAGATGCCTAACGTCGATACCGTAGGTGAAATGATCAACACCATCTCCGCATCGCGCAGCTATCAAGCCAACTTAGAAGTCATGAATACCGCAAAAACATTGCTACAGAAAACCTTAACGCTAGGTCAGTAACGGAGGCGCGCAATGGGAATTTCTGCATCAATGAATGATTCTTTGGATAACACAGTTGCTGGGCCAGCAGCTGCAGCCAGTAACATTCCAAAGAAAAGTCAAAGTGATGATATGCGTGACACATTTTTAACCATGATTGTCACGCAGATGAAAAACCAAGACCCGACCAAACCAATGGATAACGCGGATTTAACGGGGCAACTAGCTCAAATCGCTACACTTGAGAGCATGAATAAGCTCAGTGATAGTGTGACAGGGATTTCGCAACAGATAGGGTCTGGGCAGTCATTACAGGCAACGCAACTCGTGGGCAAAGGGGTGCTTATCCCGCGCAATGAAATTGTGCTGGCACCACTGAAAAAAGAGAGTAGTGGCGAAAATAGCAATGTAGCTAAGCCAGCGAACCCATTACCTGACGATGTGATTAGCGCGAATAGCCCATCTAATTTTGGGCTCAGTAATTTTGGCGCAACAGAGGGTAATGAAGGCGGAGAAGGTACTGAAGAGCCGCAAACTGATTACATTTCATCGCCATTTGGCTTCTTCCTACCGAAGATGGCCGATAGCGTTGAAATTACCATTCGAGACAAAAACCGCACCGTAATCCGCACTATCACCTATGACTCAGAAGTGAAACCCGATATTTACGATATGGCATGGGATGGTCGCGATAACAACGGCAATGTGGTTGCCGATCCGAAAGGGAAATATTTCTTTGATGTGAAAGCCGTCAGGATGGGGTCTGAAATTGAGGTCACCAAACTCGGTTATACCCGTGTCAATGGTGTCACACCTGGCTCAGATGCACCATTACTGGATGTTGGAATAGGGCAAAGTGTGCCACTAAGCAGCATCTTTAAAGTGTATCCCGCATCTTAATTTTATTCCCCAAACTTTTATTCCCCAAATATTCATGGAGAAAATATGTCTTTTTCACAAGCAGTCAGTGGCTTAAATGCAGCATCAGCGGGGCTAGACTCGATTGGTAACAATATTGCCAACTCCGCAACTAACGGTTTTAAAGGGGCAACAACCTCGTTTGCTGATATGTTTGCCGGCTCCGGTGTTGGGCTAGGTGTGAACGTCGCAGCGGTCACTCAAAACTTCAAAGATGGTCCAATTACCCGTACTGATAGAGCAACCGACGTTGCGATTTCCGGTAACGGGTTTTTCCGCGTTCAAGACCAAAACGGTGATGTTTATTACAGCCGTGACGGTCAATTCTTGCGTGATAAAAGCGGTAACTTAGTCAACAACCAAGGCATGGTAGTGACTGGGTATCCGGCAAGCGTGGATGAGAAAGGTAACATCACTGTGCAAAGCGGCGGTGTTCCGGCTGGAATGAATATCCCAACGGATATGATGGATGCGAAGCAATCTGATTTAGCTAAGTTAACCATCAACCTGAACTCAGAAGATAAAGTTAAAGATAAGCCTTTTGATCCAAACAAGCCTGATGATATCGCGACATATAACTTCAGCACGACCATGACAGCTTATGACAGCCAAGGTAACACCCATGAAATTTCTGTTTATTTTGTGAAGGATGCAGATAACAAATGGAGTGCATACGCTAAAGATTCTAGTGAAACCAAAGCTGAAAAGCTGGGGGAGCTAGAATTTGACGGTAACGGTAAGCTAATGACTGAAAAAGTAGTCAAAGGTCCAAACCCTGGTGACCCAGATACTACGGTTCAATTACCAACAACGTTTGCTTTCCCATTCAAAGGCTTAAATGGTGCGAATGATGGTACTCTACAAGTCGATTTGGGCAAAACTCGTCAACAAAAAGTGAGCGAATCTTCAGTCAGTGCTATCGATGTGAACGGCTACCCAGCCGGTGAATACACCACCTTCAAAATCGAAGATAACGGTCTGATTGTTGCTAACTACTCCAACCAACAAAAACGTGTTGTGGGTCAAATTGCGTTATCCGCATTTGCTAACCCGAACGGTTTGGTTTCCCAAGGTGGTAACGTTTGGGCGGCATCAAATGCTTCTGGTAACCCAATGGATGGCGTTCCGGGTGTAGGTCAATTCGGTAAGTTGACCAGTGGTGCGCTGGAATCGTCCAACGTGGATATGAGCCAAGAACTGATCAGCATGATCGTAATGCAGCGTAACTATCAGTCCAATGCCCAAACCATTAAGACCCAAGACCAGATGTTACAAACACTGGTTAACTTACGTTAATCCTAGAGGCTGGCGATGGATCATGTCATTTATACCGCAATGGGCGGGGCGCGTCATGCGCTTGAAAACCAAAGTATTGTTTCGAATAACATTGCGAACGTTTCAACAGCGGGCTTTAAAGCTCAACTGTCAGCGATGCGCGCGGTGCCTATTCACGGTGATACCGAGCAGATGCGTACGCTAGTTGTTGCATCAACACCGGGTGCGGATATGAGCCAAGGTCAACTGAACTATACCGGTAGACCGATGGATGTTGCGTTGAATGATAAACACTTTTTGGCAGTCGCTTTAGGCGATGGCACGGAGGCGTATACCCGCAACGGTAACATCCAAATTTCGCCAGACGGTGAATTAATGATTGGTGAGCGTGTGTTGCAAGGGGATGGCGGGGCTATCAACGTGCCACCTAACGCGGAATTAACCATTGGTAACGATGGCACCATTACGGCTTTGCTGGCAACCGATCCACCAACCATGTTGGGACAGATTGGCCGCCTCAAAGTGGTTGAAGCGCAGCCGCAAGACTTAGTCCGTGGCGAAGATGGATTATTCCATTTATCTCCTCAGGCACAAGCAGCGAATGGCGAAGGATTACCCATGAGCGAGCGTGCTATCGTGACTTCTGGCGTGATTGAAGGAAGTAACGTCAATGCCGCTGAAGCCATGGTCTCCATGATTGCCAATGCTCGTCATTTTGAAATGCAAATGAAAGTGATCCACAGCGCAGACGAAAATGCGCAGCGTGCCAATCAACTACTTACTATCAGTTAATCACTAACAGCTAGCCGCTAGTCGGCAAATGTTAGTAAGGAATGACTATGATCCGCTCTTTATGGATTGCAAAAACAGGGCTTGATGCTCAACAAACTAACCTTGACGTGATTTCCAACAACTTGGCAAACGTCAGCACTAATGGCTTTAAACGCCAACGTGCGGTATTTGAAGATTTACTGTACCAAAACATCCGTCAACCGGGTGCGATGAGTTCAGAACAAACTTCATTACCATCAGGTTTACAAATGGGTACAGGTGCGCGCCCAGTGGCGACCGTACGTATTCATAGCCAAGGTAACTTAAACAAAACTGGCACGACCACGGATATCGCTATCAAAGGTCAAGGCTTTTTACACGTTCAAATGCCAGATGGTACTGATGCTTACACCCGTGATGGTGCTTTGCAGCGTAACCAAGATGGTCAGTTAGTGACATCGAGCGGTTATCAAGTGGTTCCGGCGATCATGATCCCAGAAAACGCCAACAGCTTGAGTATTGCCCGTGATGGTACGGTTTCTGTCACCGTGTATGGGGATAACCAACCACAGCAAATCGGTCAAATCACGTTAACCACCTTTATTAACGATGCTGGCTTAGAAAGCATGGGTGAAAACCTGTATATGGAAACCGCAAGTTCAGGTGCACCGAATGAGAGTGCTCCGGGTACTAATGGCGCAGGGTTGCTGTATCAAGGCATGTTAGAAACCTCAAACGTTAACGTTGCCGAAGAGTTGGTGAACATGATCCAAACTCAACGCGCATACGAAATTAACAGCAAGGCAGTTTCTGCATCAGACCAAATGCTGCAACGTCTGACACAGCTGTAAGTAAGGATGGCAGTTCATGAATAACATTGTGAACTGCCTTTCGTGATGACAAAGGTATCCAGTAGCAAAAGAGTCGCATGATGATTGAAAACGGTATTGTTCCTAAGCGGAAAAAAACAGTGTTACAGACCATAAAATCCGTCTGTTTGGTTGCGGCAGTGGCGGTCACATTAAATGGCTGTGCACATATTAAGCCACGCCCGCTGGTGGACACACAAACCAGTGCAGTACCGACTGCACCCACAGCACCCGCTCCTAACGGTGCTATTTTTCAAAGTGCTCAACCTGCTTACTACGGCTACCAGCCGCTATTTGAAGACAGAAGACCACGTAACGTTGGCGACATCTTAACGATCAACCTACAAGAGAACGTGAGTGCGAGTAAAAACTCGTCGGCAAATGCAAACCGTAGCGGAAAAACCGGATTTTTGGCAGCGATTCTGCCTGGATTTATGCAAGGTTGGTTAGGCGGTAGCAACACAGAAATTGATGTGAAGGGAAACAGCGATTTTAACGGTAAAGGTGGCGCAAATGCCAACAATACCTTTAAAGGCACAATTACAGTGACCGTTGACCAGTTATTAGCAAATGGCAATTTGCATGTCGTGGGTGAAAAACGCATTGCGATTAATCAGGGAACGGAATCTATTCGTTTCTCCGGCGTGGTGAACCCGCGCACGATTGGCGCAGATAACAATGTAAGTTCCACGCAAGTGGCTGATGCTCGGATTGAATACGTTGGTGATGGCTATATTAACGAATCCCAAACAATGGGGTGGTTACAGCGTTTCTTCTTAAATGTATCCCCTTACTAAGTGAATATCCGTCAGCTAATAGCCGAGAAAAATCAATGAAAAACAAATTATTCGTTCTCATTTCATTTGTTTGCCTTTTCGGGAGCCTATTTGTTGCTCCTGCCTACAGCGAACGAATTAAAGATCTCACCACAGTACAAGGGGTGAGAGATAACCCATTAATTGGTTATGGTTTAGTGGTTGGATTGGATGGAACGGGTGACCAAACCATGCAAACGCCCTTTACCACTCAAAGCTTAAATAACATGTTGTCCCAAATGGGCATTACCGTTCCACCAGGCACCAACATGCAGCTGAAAAACGTTGCCGCAGTTATGGTCACGGCGAAGATGCCGCCATTTGGTCGCTCTGGTCAATCGGTGGATGTTGTTGTTTCCTCGATGGGTAACGCAAAAAGCTTACGTGGTGGAACCTTGCTGATGACCCCATTAAAAGGGGTTGATGGGCAAATTTACGCGATGGCGCAAGGTAACGTTTTAGTGGGCGGCGCAGGGGCTAGCGCGGGTGGAAGCAGTGTAAAAGTCAATCAGCTTAATGGTGGGCGTATTACGGATGGTGCAACGATTGAGCGTGAACTGGCCAGTAGCTTTGGGCAAAGTGGTGCTATCAACCTGCAACTTAACGAAGACAGTTTCGCATTAGCGCAAGACATTTCAGATGCGATTAACCGTCTGGGTGGAATGGGTTCAGCACGCGCATTAGATTCACGAACTGTTCAATTACTCGTTCCTGCAAATAATACAGACCAAGTCCGCTTTTTATCACGAGTTCAAGAGCTGAACGTGCGCACACCGATGGCAGAAGCCAAAGTTATCCTGAATTCACGCACCGGCTCTGTGGTGATCAACCGCAGTGTTACCTTAGACAGTTGCGCGGTCGCGCACGGTAGCTTAGCTGTTACGGTTGACCGTCAAACCCAAGTTAACCAACCGAATACGCCATTTGCTGGTGGACAAACGGTGGTCACTCGTAACACAAATATTGGCGTGAAAGAGCAAGGTGGGGCGCTACAGAAAGTGAATGCAAGCGTTCAGCTTAACCAAGTTATCCAAGCGCTCAATACGTTAGGGGCAACGCCAACAGACTTGATGTCTATTCTGCAAGCGATGGAAAGTGCTGGCTGCTTACGTGCGAAATTGGAGATCATCTAATGAGCGATATGCAGTTATTACAAGGGGCTGCGTATGATGTCCAGTCGCTCACCAGTTTAAAAGGCGAATTAAACAAATCGCCAGAACAAGGGCTGCGTCAAGTGACGCAGCAACTGGAAGCGACATTTGTGGAAATGATGCTCAAGAGTATGCGTTCAGCATTACCGCAGGATGGCATGTTTTCCAGTGACCAAACGCGCATGATGACCAGTATGTACGACCAGCAAATTGCCCAAGATCTTGCCCAAAAAGGGCTTGGTTTTGGGGAAATGATGTATCAGCAACTGACCCGTGACCAATCGCCAAGTTCACCTGCACAAGGCGCTTTTATGCCACTCAATGAGCAGGATCTACAATCGTTACCGCCGTTTGCTTTAGAGCAAATGGTACGACGATTCGCTCCTGCCATGGGGGATGCACTGGCATCGCCATTTAAGCAAATCAAATCCTTATCACTCAATAGTAGCAATTTTATCAATCAACTGATTGAGCCTGCTAAAAATGCCAGTGAAAAAAGCGGTATTTCTCATTTCTTAATTCTGGCGCAAGCGGCATTAGAAAGCGGTTGGGGAAAACGCGAAATTTTGACGGCGGAAGGCAAAACCAGCCATAACTTATTCGGTATTAAAGCGGGTAAAAATTGGCAAGGACCGGTCACGAATATTATGACCACGGAAGTGATCAACGGCAAAACTATCAAAATGCGCGATGATTTTCGTGTTTATGGTTCCTATGAAGAGGCGATTTCCGACTATATCAGCCTGTTAACGGAAAATCCTCGCTATAAAGACGTTAAACACGCCGCAACCCCTGAAATTGCCGCACGTCGACTTCATAAAGCGGGGTATGCGACTGACCCTGGATATTCAGACAAGCTGATCACGTTAATTAACCAGATTCGTGGTTCGGGCAGTGTGGCGAATACCTCGGCGTCACGGGCTATTCAAGCTTATAACATCGACTTAAACGATATCTTTTAAAGTGTCGCAATAAATCAAAGTTTGCGCTAAACATTTGCGCCAATTTTCCGATAAATAAATAAGTGAAAAATTTTGAGTGGCTAGCGCTGAGATTGAGTCAGCCAATCAAAGCGCTCAGTCCCAAGAATAGGAAAAGCTTATGCTGAACAATGTAATGAATAATGCGCTCAGTGGTGTGAACGCTGCGCAAGGCGGGTTAAGTGTTATTTCTAACAACTTAGCGAACGCCGGCGTAGGTTACTATCACCGCCAAAGTGCTGTTTTCGGGGAGAATCCCGGTACGATGACACCTAATGGTTATTTTGGTAACGGCACCTATTTCAGCCATGTTCGCCGTGAGTTTGATGAATTTGTTAATGCGCAATATAGCCAATCCCGCGCGCGTAGCGGTGATTTCGAAGCGTATGTGAAAAACTGCAACAAAGTTGATGATTTGCTGACAAACGATGTCGAAGACTTGTCTGGTAGCATCGGAAGCTTCTTTACTGCGCTGGATGCAGCTAGCAGTGATGCGAGCGACAAAACGCTGCTTGATGTTTTCTTAGGTCAATCCAACGCGTTAGTTTCTCAATTCAAAGAAGCTGATAAGCAACTGCAAGAGATGGAACGTGATATCAACCGCCAAATTGAAAATAAGGTGAAAGATATCAACATCTACGCAGAAAAAATTGCGGGATTAAACCAACAAATCGCGCGCGTGCGCTCCGTCAGCGGTTCAGAGCCTAATGACCTGCTGGATGTGCGTGACCGCTTAGTGAATGAAGTTAACTCGCTAGTTGGCGTTAAAGTTATCGAGCAAAATGGTAACTACAACGTGACCTTTGCCAACGGTTTACCGTTAGTCACGGGCGAAAAAGCTAACCGCTTAGAAGCGGTGCCATCTTCAAAAGATGACAGCCGTTTTAGTATTGGTTTTGTGGGTGCGAATGACCAAGTTCGTGAAATCCCTGACGAAGCGTTCAAAGGCGGTGAATTGAGCGGTATTTTGCGTTCACGCCAAGAAGTGCTCGACCCTGCTTATCAAAAAATCAATAAATTAGCGTTAGTTTTCGCGACTAAATTTAATGAAATTCATCAAAAAGGCTTTGATTCTAATGGCGAAACTGGCAAAGACTTTTTCGCGATTGGTAAAGGCTCTGTGGTCAGCAACACCTACAATACCGGCAAAACTGACTTTGACCTGAGTTACAGCGATGTTTCTCAAGTGACGGGCAAAAACTATGAAATGCGTTTTGATGGCGGCAAATGGAATGTGACCCGTTTACCGGATGGCGTTGACGTCAAAGTTGATACTAGCACTCCAGGCTCACTGAAATTTGAAGGTATTGAACTCAAAATCACGACCAATTCTCCTGCACAAGGAGATACTTTCGTCGTTAAACCGATGAATGGCGTGATTAACAGTATGTCAACGCTAGTGACGGATTCTTCGCAGTTTGCAAAAGCCGGCAGCAAAGATGGTGGTCCAGGAGATAACGAAAACATCAAAGAGTTAGTTAAGCTGCAAGATCAAAAACTGATTGATGGTGGCTCGACGTTCTCTGATTTTTACGCAACATTAGTCAATGATGTGGGAAGCCGCACTAAGCAAGCGCAAATTGATTCTGAAACCCAGAATAAAATGACCGAAAGTTTCTATCGCCAAGAGCAAGAAATTTCAGGGGTCAACATGAATGAAGAGAGCATTCAGATGCAAAAAATCCAGCAATTCTTTAATGCTAATGCTCAGGTATTAAAGACGGTTGATGATTTATTCAATGCATTAATGCGTGCGTTCTAATTAATTAAAAATACTGGGTTTTAATCAGAATTTAATAAGGATTTAAGCGATGCGTTTAAGTACCAATATGATTTTCCATCAACGCTTGCAGGACATGAATAGCGCCCAATCTCGTTGGATGGAGGCAGGGAGCCAAATAGCTTCAGGACACCGCGTAAATAAGCCTTCGGATGACCCGCAAGCGTCATCCCAAGCCGTGCGTATTAACCAGTCTGAAAACCGTAACCAGCAGTATGTGACCAGCCGTGGTTTCGCTAAAACTGGTATGACGCTGCAAATGAGTATTCTGACTCAAATGACGGATGTCACGACGCAAATCGATACTACTATCATTCAAGCCTCTAACCAAGGTGCTCTGAGTGATAAAGACCGAAACTCACTGGCTGAGCAACTGACTGGTCTAAAAGATCAATTGGTTGCACTGGGTAACACCACCGACGGTAATGGTCGCTATATTTTTGCAGGTTTTAAATCCGATAAGCCGCCATTTGAAATTGATGCTGACGGTGAGGTGCTGTATCACGGTGGCGATAAGCCTATCACTCAGAACGTTGCGAGTGAGCGTGAAATGACTACCTATTTCACAGGCGCACAAGTGTTTGAAACTGATGGTGCGGGTATGGTCAATGTGTTTAAAGCATTGAACGAAGGCATCAAAGCGCTGGGCATTCCACAAGAAAATGCACCGCAAGCGGATTTAGATAGAGCGCAAGCGGGTATGGACACGGCTAACCGTGGTATCAAAGCGGCATTGGATCAAATTTCCAATATCGAAGCGAAGCAGGGTTTGCAGCTGCAAGAAATTGATAAACTTGATTTCTTAGCGGATACCCGTTCAATCCAGAATTCGGCACGTAAAAGTGAGTTGTTAGAGACTAACTGGACCGCAGCCACAACGGATTATTATAAAGAGAAGGCGATGTTCCAAGCTTCTCAAGATATTTTCAAAGATCTAAACAGCATGTCATTATTTGGTGGCCGTTAATTGATTTTTACCGCACCCTGTAGCAGTGGCATGTGTATCGGGTGCGGGTTTTCTTCTGAGATTATTTTCAATTTTCCCTTCTGATTTTTCTCGCCTAATTTTTTAGCGTTTTAATATTTATATTCCAATCTATATTTCCGCTTTTCTCGTTCGAAATAACAGAGTTTATTTTTCTGTTGTTGGCTTATAGTATTTGTCACGATGAATTTGACCTTTGTTTTTGTTATTTAATAAACAAGCTACTGTTGTTCACTGCTGTGTAGGCAGCTTAGAAACAGAGTAATTGGCTGCGAGAGCGAGAACGGATATTCACTGCCGTACAGGCAGTTTAGGAAAGTCATGCAGCAGCGCAGCTAGACGAGTTAATTTTCACTGCCATACAGGCAGCTTAGATGTATAAATATAAAAAACATGAATAGCGCATCCAGTTAATTACCCGATATAACTTTTTTATATTTATCACCATAGAACGTATTTTATCCCTTACGGAGGATATTCTTGATTTATCCCCTATAAGGGATAATTTTCTTTTATCTCTTGCGGGGATAAAAAATGACTATGTCGGAGGTAAAATGAAAATAACAACTCCCGTTATGCTATCTACTACAATTCGTGAACATCGTAAAAAAAGTAAATTGACTCAGGCAGAAATTGCTGAACTAGTGGGAATTAAGCAGGCCACGGTCTCTGATTTTGAAAGCAAACCGGAGTCAACAAGACTTGGAACGTTATTTAAAATTCTTGCCTCCTTAGAATTGGAGCTTCGTGTCGTAGAGCGAGGTTCAACATTAAGTGAAGACCTAGGCTGGAACAGGGAATGGTAAGTGTCGAGAATTCAAACATTGTTGTTGCTATGAATGGCGACCCTATAGAAATAGGGTAAAACGGACTGAAATTAATATTCCCTCAGTAATTGATGATGAGAAAATTTAATAATTATTAACAGTATGGTTAATGTATAGAAAATAAATATTCTTTGATGAAGAATTAAATGGATTTTAATTTTTATTAAGCTATGAGATTCTGGCTTGGTTCAGTTTTCAACATATTGTTAAAGTTAGAAGATTGAGCAGCATTTTCTTCATAATCTTCAATGATAGTATACATGATTTCTACTAGTGGATTGTCAGGATCATTTTCAATTAAGTGTCCTATTAATTTGATTGTATGCTCGTAATTTTGGCGAGAGTAACGTGTACCAATAACAGGGTAAATTAATTGATTAATAAATATAGTGATTCTATTTAACATCATAAATATGTTCCCTAATTTAATGGTTATATCGGAAAGCGCTAATTTTAAGTGAAATAAATCTAGCAATATTTATTATTTTTTTTCAAACTAAAATTTTAGATTCGTTTTTATATGTAAATTAAAGGTGATTTAATGTTATGTCATTTTAATAAAAATTCAAAATTTATCAAACTAACTAATTATGCTTTATTTCAATATTTTTGGAGGAAGAAATGAAAACGCATGCTGAGTTACATAGTGAATGGATACAAGATCCAGAATATCGCAGAGCTTACGAAATAGAAGAGCGAAGTAATACGTCGGTGGAGATAGTTATATTAGAGCTAGAAGACGAAAATGACTTTTTTGAAAGCTAGTAGATTGAGTAAAATGAATGGCTAACATTAATTGAGTGACCTGCTGCTTAGAAGTCCGTAGGTCATATCAAACCCACAAATTAAACATCAACGACAGCTGCTCAAACGCTTGATGGATCAGGCGTTCTGTATAGCGTGGTAGGATAGAAATAATCAGCCCCAACATACTGATACCGATAGTTAATGTAAGGGGGAAACCTACTACAAACACCGATAACTGCGGCGTCATTCGGTTTAGAATACCGAGGGACAAGTTGAGAATTAAAAACAGCGTAATAAACGGCAGGGCGAGCATTAACCCATTGATAAAAATGGTATTAGCAAATTGCAAAAACACCCAGAAACCATCGCGGTGAAGAGGAGCAGTTTGGATAGGGATCAGCTCAAATGAGTTTGTCAGAATATAAATCAGCCACAAATGCCCATCGAACGACAAAAACAGCAGCAGCGTGATTAAATTTAAAATTCGTCCGAGGATCGGCATATTGGGACCGCCAGTCGGGTCAAAGAACGTCGCGAATGACAATCCCATCTGTAAACCAATCACTTCCCCCGCATGACGTACCGCGGCGAAAGCCATCTGCATGGTTAATCCCATGGCGGCACCAATCACGATTTGTTGTACACACACCCATAATCCCATCGCTGAAAATAGTGGAATGGTTGCGACAGGCAATTGTGGAGAAATGACTAAAACGGTAAAAAAGGCGAGGGCGATGCGCACCTTACTGATAGCTTGTTTTTCATTAAAAAACGGGGCGGTACCAAACAGGGCTAACAGGCGAACAAAAGGATAAAAACCTTGGCTTAACCATAGCGTGAGGGTTTCGCTGGTAATGGTTAACATGATCAGCCAATGATAAACGGTAAGTTACTAAACAATGTGCGGATATAGTCCGTAAGCAGGTTTAGCATCCAAGGTCCCGCGATGATTAATACCGCAATTACCGATAAAATCTTAGGAATAAACGACAATGTCATTTCGTTTACTTGGGTAGCCGCTTGTAGCAGGCTGATAATTAAACCCGCTGCTAGAGCAGCTAACAGCAAAGGCGCCGCCAGCATCAATGCGATTTTCATCGCTTCCGTTCCCATTGCCATTACAGATTCAGGTGTCATATGCGCTCCTAATTAAAAAAGCTTTGGGAAAGGGAACCGAGTAGTAACTGCCAGCCATCGACTAACACAAATAGCATTAGCTTAAACGGCAATGAAACCGTTGCAGGTGGCACCATCATCATCCCCAACGCCATCAATACGCTGGCAACCACTAAGTCGATAATCAAAAATGGGATAAAGATAGTAAAACCAATCTGGAATGCCGTTTTTAGCTCACTGGTAATAAACGCCGGAATTAAAATGCGCATTGGCACATCTTTGGCCTCTTGGATATCACCCACTTTGGCGATACGCGCAAACAGCGCTAAATCAGATTCCCGAGTTTGCCCTAGCATAAAGGTACGCAGTGGCGCAGTGCCTTTTTCTAATGCGGTTTCTAGGCTAATTTCATCTTCGCTAAAAGGTTGATATGCCTCGCGATAAACCTGATCGGCAACCGGGGACATCACAAAGAATGTGAGAAATAAAGCTAAGCCCAATAAGACTTGGTTTGGTGGCGCTGACGGTGTACCTAGGGCGTTACGGAGTAACCCTAATACGATGATAATACGGGTAAAACTGGTCATCATCAGTAACATCGCAGGGATAAAACCCAGCAAGGTTAAAAACAGTAACGTTTGAACGGGCAACGACCAGGATTGACCACCATCGGCCAATGTATGGCTGATCACGGCAGGCAATGCCGCAGAGGCAGATTGTGGCAGAACAAGTAACAGAGCGCTGATAATGACAGCAGGTTTTAAAGGTGACATGGGCGCTTCCGGTTACTGTTTTTCAGGTGCCACAGCGTTAGCAGCATCCTGTTTTTTCTTGAAAATCGACTGAAACGTTAACGGTTCAGAGGCAAAGTTCACAACATCATTTTCTAGTGGTGCAGGGTACTGGTGCAGCAAATTCACGGATTGTGATGTGACGCCCAGCACTAAATATTCGTTATTCACTTCCACCACGACAACGCGCTCTTTGCCACCCAGAGTACAACGACCTTTCACATTAATCAGTTGCTGCTTAACAAGCGGATTACGTCCAAACCCAAATGTCTTAAACAGCCATGCACCCAGTAAGATCAGTAAAATGATCCCGCCAAGTGCCCCTGAAATCTGCGCTAAGCTATCATTTTGGTTGATAGCTTGTGCAGAGTTACCTTCGCTGCTGACGGTGCTGGTCAAAAAAGGCTTTTGAGTGTGCGCCGAATCAATCTGTGAAGCTGGTGTCTGCAAGGATGCCTCGGTTTGCAAAGGTGTGGCTGTTTCGTCAGACATTTTTAACGGCTCAAGCGGCGCATACGTTCTGATGGTGTGATGATGTCAGTGATACGAATACCATAATTGTCAGACACCACGACCACTTCACCTTGGGCAATTAAATAGCCGTTGATCAGGATATCCAATGGTTCACCGGCTAAGCCATCTAAAGAAACCACAGAACCTTGAGACAGGCTCAGCAATTTTTTAATCGTCATCTTGGTGCGACCCAGTTCCACCGATAGGCGAACTGGAATATCCATGATCATATCGACATCAGATAATTGATTTAATGGATTTTGTCCGTCGAAATTATCAAAATTTTGCATACCTGCGGAGGCGGATTCCGCTTGTTTTTGCTGTTCCAGCGCCTCAGCCCACAGATCCTCTTCATTGTGGTTGGTTGATGCATCAAGAGAATTCTTCGCCTCACTCATTGGTACTTTCCTCATCTAGAGTGTTTAAAACAGGATTAATCAAATGTTCCACACGCAGCGCATACTGGCCGTTTTGGGTACCGTATTGACTGGTTAATACTGGCACGCCATCAACATTGACGATAAGACGGTCAGGTTTCTCGATAGGGAGCACATCCCCTTTTTGCAATTGCAGTAAGCGAGAAATACGCAGCGGGATCTCAACCAAATTGGCAATCAGTTCAAGTTCTGAACGTTTTACTTGCGTGACTAAATTGGTTACCCACGCTTCATTTTCTTGATGCCCTTGCTCCATTGGTGGGTTAATTAACCGTTCACGCAATGGTTCAATCATGGCAATAGGAATACAGATACTGAACTCACCGACGGTATTACCAATTTCCACTAAGAACGGGGTTGTCACCACGATATCGTTCGGGGAAGTGGTGATGTTGGTGAATTTAACTTGGATTTCAGAACGCACATACTCGACTTCCACGTCAGCAATTGGCTTCCACGCATCACGGTAAGCGCCTAAAGCCAGCTTCAGCATACGGTTGATAATACGTTGCTCTGTATTGGTAAATTCTTTGCCTTCTGAACGAACAGGGAATCGACCATCTCCCCCAAACAGGTTATCCACGGCGATATACACTAACGCAGGTTCGAAAGTGAACAATGCGGTGCCGCGAAGCGGTGGCATGTGGATCAAGTTTAGGTTGGTTGGAACTGGCAAGTTACGCGCAAATTCATGATAAGGTTCGATTTTGATGGCGCCAACCGTAATATCCGGGCTGCGGCGCAACATGTTAAATAACCCCATACGAAACTGACGGGCAAAACGCTCATTAATAATTTCCAAGGACTGCATACGCTCGCGAAATACCCGACGTTGGGTATTCGGGTCATAAGGGCGAACGTTGTCTTTGCCTTGAAGATCCGTGGATGGCTGCTCGCTTGATGGCGCGTCATCATTGAGTAGCGCATCAATTTCAGCCTGAGATAAAATATTATCGCTCATGGGTCTTATCGCAGAATAAAAGTAGTAAATAACACGTCTGAAATATCCTGATCGGTATCGCCTGGGATCAGGGTAGGGGTGAGTGTCCCCTTAATATCTTTCATTAATTGCAACTTACCCTCGTTAGTGCCCATGTTTTTAGATTGCTGTTCTGACAGCAATAACAGTAGGCGGCTACGCACTTCTGGTAGGTATTCATGAAGTTGCTTACGCGACTTTTCATTCGCTAGACGTAAGGTGATGTGGATATAGAGCACGCGATCTGCCGCATTGTTTACCCCTGGCAGGTTAACGGTAAACGGTTCTAACTCCATAAAAATCGGTTGAGGCATATTGGGGCGTTTTTCTTCCCCATTCGCAGTCTCCTGCGCCTCTTGTTTTGTCGTCCACCAGCTGTAACCACCGAAACCTGCACCGGCTAAGGCGATGAGGGCAAACAGTAAAATTAACCCTTTGTTCGAACGTTTAGATTGATTGCGTGAAGACGACATGTTGCAAAATTCCTGTTGTAAATGCCAAACCCATACGGAGTTTTATACTTTATGATCTCTAGCATTATCCCTAGATTGGGAAGAGTTAAAGGAGTGAAAAACGAAACAAAAAGGCGGTAACTCGACGCTTTAGACCTGAAATTACCGCCATTAGATTATTTCTTAGGCAAAGGTATTAATTCCACCTTGATGTGTTGGCAATTTAACCCCACTCACGCTGGCATGAGATTCACTGATACCAACCGCGCCCATTGTTGGATGGGTTGGCTGAATTTGCCCATCATGTTGGCGAGATTGCTGTTCCGCGTTTGATTGACCGCTAAAATTATCTTGCCCCACAGAGCCTTGCGCTAAATGAATACCACTTTCCTGCAATGCACTGCGCAGGACTGGCATCATGCTTTCCATTGCAGCACGAACATGGCTATGTGGAGAAACAAAGTGCATCACGGCTTGATTATCTTCGATACGTAAATGCACATTTAGGGAACCTAACTCTTCAGGATGTAAGCGAATTTGCGCTTGAGAAACCCCTTGGCGAGAGAAAAACAGCATTTGTTGGCTAAGTTGTTGTTGCCAAGCTTCAGTACCAAATGGCGCAGCAAGGTTCATGGTTGGCGTTGGCATTGCAGGCGTTGCCGTTGGCATTGGTGTGGCAGATGGTGTCGCCATAATACCGGCTACATGCGTTACAGAAGGCGTCGCTGTATTGTTAAATGCGCTGCTTTCAGTTTGAACACTAAAAGCCCCTTTAGCACTGTTTTGAAGATTCTGGGTATTTTCAGCCGTTGCACTGGCGATTTGTGACAATGATTCTGTGCCTGGCGCTTTTTTACCGAGCGACATCGCATCTTGATTCAGATCTTTCGTTGGGATTGTGCGTGGATTATCCAGCGCAAATAGCGCCTGGTCACGACGTTCACCCACTTCTTTTTTGCTCATTAAAGCGAGTGTCGGTTCATCAGCTTCCCCGGCAAGCTGCAATTGTGCTCCAGCCAAGGTTTTATCATCAAATGGCGCCACGTTACGTGCCACATCTGTCAGTTGTTGCAGTGTTTGAGTGAACGGAGTTGCAGAGGGTTTCTCCGCACTGATTTGTGGGTTAGCGGCCGCTTGAATACGCTCATCCATGGCTTGTTTTAATTGGCTAATTAAGGCGTGTTCCTCGCTTTGTTTACCCGTTAATAGCTCCGCTTGTAGTGGTGATTGTGCATTGAGGTCACGGCGGAAATTCAGCTGCGCTAAGGTATTTTCAGCTTGTTGTTTTTGAGTTAACTGATTTTCTGTGGTCGCGATTTTGTCCGTTGCTAATGGCGCGTCAGTGGATTTTTCTGAGGCGGCAGTGGCTGCATCAGATTGTTTTTGCTCACTGATCTGTTGATTCAAAGGCGTTTCGTTAGCAGTGCCATTAAGCGTTGGGGCGCTATCACTATTTTTTTCTGGTAATTGCTGGTTTTCAAGAACTGCCTGAAAGGGTACGGCAGGTGCTTGATTTTCATCAATCTGCTTGTCTCGCGGCTGTTCCTTCGCGGAGTTAGCGGTAGGGGGGACCGGTAACAGGTTTGCATTGACGTCCATTTATTGGGTTCTCCGTAAAGTCGCGCGTTGAGCAAATTCATCCATCTGTTTCTGCTCTAAGCGATTTTGACGTTGGCTTTGAGTGTGTTCTGCACGCTGGATCAAGGTATCGAACGCATTGACGCGTTGCTGTTTTTCTTGCCAATGACGATTGGCGTCACTGACACGTTGTTCCCAGAGCGTTAACTGTTGCTGTTGCTGCTCAATAGTTAGCTCCAAGGTCACAAGAAATTGCTGATAGTTTTGCCATTTGTCCGAGTCCATGCCCGTGTGCAATGTTTGGTTTAATTTCTGCCGATATTCCGACTGATAGTTTTCCAACATGTGCAATTGCTCCGCCATTTGCGTGTGCGTTTGGCGGACTTGAGCAAGGACTTTAGCCGCTTCCTCTGAGGCATCTTCTGCTAAGCTCAGTAAGGTCGCTAATGCATGACTATTGGACATCGCATTCCTCGTTATTCATTGGGAACAACATGAGCCAGTTGTTCACAAGCGGTTTGATAATCACAACGTTCATCAATATCTTGCTGTAAAAACTTCGACATTCTTGGGTAATACTGAATTGCGGTATCGAGCATTGGGTCGCTGCCCATGGCATAAGCGCCGACGTTAATCAGGTCACGGTTGCGTTGATAGCTGGATGTGAGCTGTTTAAAGCGCTGGATCTTGCGATAATGTTCTTTAGCGATAAGCTCCGTCATTGCACGGCTAATGGACGCCTCAATATCAATGGCAGGGTAGTGTCCAGATTCTGCCAATGAGCGCGACAGAACAATGTGCCCATCTAAAATAGCGCGAGCGGAGTCGGCAATCGGGTCTTGTTGGTCATCCCCTTCGGTCAATACAGTATAAAAGGCTGTAATCGAACCGCCGTTTTTACCATTACCAGCACGCTCAACCAATGCAGGTAATTTTGCAAACACGGACGGTGGATAGCCTTTGGTTGCCGGAGGTTCACCGACAGCAAGCGCGATTTCACGCTGTGCCATGCTGTAGCGTGTGAGTGAATCCATGATAAGCAATACGCTTTTACCTTGATCACGGAAATATTCTGCGATGCGGGTAGCGTAAGATGCCCCTTGCATTCTCAGTAACGGTGAAACATCAGCCGGCGCAGCGACGACAACGGCACGGCGTAACCCTTCAGCACCTAAGATATTTTCAATAAAGTCTTTAACTTCGCGCCCACGCTCACCGATCAATCCAACGACAATAATGTCCGCTTGAGTGAAACGCGCCATCATGCCGAGTAATACGCTTTTACCGACGCCAGAGCCTGCAAACAGCCCCATACGTTGACCGCGGCCGACAGTTAACAGCGAGTTAATCGCTCGTACGCCCACATCTAAAATATCGTGAATTGGTGTACGCTCTAGCGGGTTGATGGATGGTGTGATTAGCGGCGCCCGTTGTTTGGTTTCCAGTGGTCCTTTGCCATCTAATGGAGTGCCTTGGGCATCTAATACGCGCCCAAGTAATTCATTGCCGAGTGGCAGCAGGCGACTCGTTTGTCCGTCTTCTCCCGAAGTTTGCGCATACACGCGCGCCCCCGGGGAAATACCTTCGAGGTCGGAGAGCGGCATCAACAACATGCGAGGGCCGTTAAAGCCAACCACTTCGCAGACAACTTCGTCAGTGCCACCATTAATAATGCGTTCGATATAGCAGGTGGCGCCTAAAGGCATCTTAATGCCTTCGGCTTCCATCACGAGACCTGTAATTTTGGTCAAACGTCCATAGCGGCGTACCATCGGAATGCCTTTCATGCGTGACTCTAAGTCATCAAGAGACGCTATCCAACGGCCGAGTCTCGCAGTCATGACAAGCTCTCCGGTGCATACAGGCGGCATAATTCTTGCCAGCGAGTGGCTACGGTCATATCAATTTCACCATCTTCAGCGACCACGCGACAGCCACCCATATGCAGGCTTGGGTCGGCGACTAAGCGCCAGCCATTCAAGTCTAACAATGAGCCTAAGTGTTGTTCGATAAGCGCCACATGATTCGGGTTCACATGCAGTTCAGGCTGGCTCGCAAATATTGGTTTTTGTTGCATTAAATGGCTAATTTCTTCTAATAGCGCGGTACCATCGCACACAGTAGATTGCCCCAACACTTGCTTCGCGGCAGTTAGCGCGATTTGCAGTAATTTGGTGGTAACGACGGTGTCAAAAGTATCCAGCGAATAGTGAAATTCTGATAACAGTTTCTGCCATGTTTCAATCACCGGTTGCTGAAGGGCGAGGGCTTGCTCGCTCCCTTGCTGCTCACCAGAACGTAAGCCTTCCGTAAAACCAGCTTGATAACCTTCTTTTTGACCTTTTTCAAAGCCTTGTTGAAAGCCCGTTTTCTGGGCATCCTCTTTGATGTTATCCAGCAAGTTGATCTGCTCGAGCACTTCTTTTGGCTCTAAGCAAGGGACTTTCGGCGTGTTTGGCTCAGGAACGTCATTCAACGGCGGAATAGCCGATGAATTCAGATCCCATTGATTAAGTTCCCGTAACTGCCAAGGCTGCCACTGCTGATTATTTTTGGATGTATTAGACATACACGTCGTCTCCACCACCAATCGCGATTTCGCCTTTCTCCATTAAGCGGCGAACAATCATCAGAATAGCCTTCTGCTCGGTTTCCACTTGTGACATACGGACTGGTGCTCGAGATTCCAGGTCGTCGCGAACAATCTCGGCTGCACGCGCTGCCATATTGTTGAGGAAATGGTCGCGTAGAGCTTGGTTGCTGCCTTTGAGGGCAATAACCAGCGAGTCGGTAGACACGTCTTGCAGAATGCGCTGAATACTGCGGTTGTCCACTTCGATAAGGTTTTCGAATAGGAACATTTCGTCGATAATGCGTTGAGCCAGCTCACCATCATAATCACGCATGGCATCGATAACGCTTTCTTCTTGCTGATTTTTCATCAGGTTGATAATTTCTGCCGCGGTTCTTATGCCACCCATTTTGCTGCGTTTGAGGTTCTGACCGTCTAGCAGGTTGTTCAGAACTTCGGTCAGCTCAGCTAATGCGGCTGGCTGAACACCACCAAATGTTGCGATACGCAGCATAATGTCGTTACGCTGACGCTCTTCGAACAGTTCTAAAACATCGGCCGCTAAGTTGCGTTTTAAGTGAACCAAGATTGTGGCGATGATTTGTGGATGCTCGTCGCGAATAATATCGGCAACCGTTTGTGGCTCCATATAGTTGAGGCTTTCGATACCCGAGGTGGTCTCTTGCTTCTCGAAAATATCTTCCAACAGGCTGGCAGCACGTTCTTCCCCAAGGGCTTTGACCAACACCGAACGCAGATAGTCGTTGGTGTTGATATTTAAGGCGGCAAACTGAATTGCCGACTCTTCAAACTCGGTGAGCACTTCCGCCAGTTCGTTGTTGGAGATTTGGCGCATGTTGGACACCGCCATACTCAATTGCTGAACTTCTTTGGGATTCAGGTGCTTAAACACTTCAGCTGCCTGATCTTCGCCGAGTGTCATCAACATCACGGCGCTTTTTTCTGTTCCAGTTAAATTCATTGGGATTTTCCTAACCACTGACGGATAACCATTGCCACAACTTGTGGGTCTTTCTCTGCCATTTCACGAATACGCTGGCTTTGAATTTCAGCACTAACACGTTGGCGAGTAAGACGGCGACGGGTTTTCTCGTCCATATCTTCACTAATTTCTTCTTCCACCACGAACGGCGCTTTAACTTGAGATGCATTGGCAATGGACATTTCAGCATCAATTTGCGCTTGTTGGGTTTTGCGATATTTCACCCACTGAGGTTTGATACCAAAGCGCCACATAAACCACGCAATCAACGCAATCAGCAAGATTTTGCCGTAATCTAAAGCTTGACCAATCACCTGTGGGTTATTCAATAACGATGGCTCTTCAACCACTGGCGTATCGTCAGTAAATAAGGAGTTAGTGATATTGATGGAGTCGCCACGCTGCGCAGAATAGCCCATCGCTTCACGGGTTAATGCATCAATTTGCTGTAACATTTCCGGTGGGAGCGGCTTCATTTCTGGACCTTTCTCACCTTCTTGGGATTGGTAATTGACGATCACCGCAACAGACAGTCGGTCAACGACACCAATTTGGCGCTGTGTGTGACTGATTTTGCGATCCACTTCGTAGTTTGTGGTTTCATCACGCTGAGTATTGAGAGTACCATTACGGGTATTCCCTGCGGTTTTTCCATCGGTGCTTTCTTTATTAGCATCAATCGGTGCGCTTGGTGCACTAACAGGTTGATTAGATAAGGCACCCGGTACGCCACTTGGACCGCCATTACTGTTTTGTAGGCTTTCGCTATTCTGGCGAGAACGTACCGCAGCGGCATCAGGAGTTTGATTTGGTTTGTACTCTTCAGAAGTCTGCTCAACTTTTGAAAAATCCATTTGCGCGGTGACTTGCGCGTGAATATTGGCACGACCGACTAATGGCGACAGAATATCTTCAATGCGCTCTTTAAGATGAGCCTCCATCTCTTTGGTTATTTTGATTTGTGCGCTATTGGCAGATTGTTGGCTGTTGTCGTTGTTGGTCAGCAGGCGACCCGTTTGATCGACAATGATCACGTTGGCGGCAGTTAAGCCGGTCACGCTGCTGGAAACCATGTGAACGATAGCGCTGATTTGCCCTTCATCCAACATTCTGCCTGGCAATAAACCGACAGTGACCGAGGCGGTCGGCAGTTTTTGTTCACGGACAAATAAGGTTGGTTTAGGGATAGCCAAATGGACTCGGGCGCTTTGAACGGGGCTGAGGGATTCGATGGTACGAGACAGCTCGCCTTCAAGGGCGCGCTGATAGTTGATTTGCTCACTAAATTGGCTGATACCAAATTGTTCTTTATCAAGCAGTTCAAAACCGGTATTGCCACCTTTCGGTAAACCTGATTGCGCCAGTTTCAAACGTAATTCATGGACTTTATCAGCAGGCACAAGAATAGCGCTGCCATTATCCGCGATTTGATAAGGGACGTTCATCTGGGTCAATTGACCGACAATATCGCCACCATCTTTTGCACTCAGATTACTCAGTAGCACACGGTAGTCAGGGCTACGAAACCAGAGGAGCAGGGCGACAATAATAGATATCGCAGCAGCACCGGCAATAATTAATGGTATTTTAGGGTCGGCTTTGATGCTTTCGATCAGTGAGGCAAAACCTTTTTTGGCCTCCCCCGTATCTTTAGATGCGGTACTCATAAATATTCCCTGCTATGCAAACTAAACGGATGAATATACGTTTGGTGAAACAATCTTATTTCCCTCTTCGTAACCTCATTTTTTTACGCTGCTATTATTTATTGTCTTGATGCAATCTAATGACGGAATCAGCCTATAATTTTGGTGTTATTTATCGGCTTCAAGTAAAAAACGGTGTGGTAGGGTAGGCAAACTAAAATTCGTGACGGCAATTTTTTGCTCAACTTATCGACTAACCGAAGAGAACAGAATGACGATTCAAGCGATTGAAGGGGTGGTTTCCCAATTAAATGTGGTGGCAACTCAAGCGGCACATAATACCAAACCCGTTGTAGAGCCGGTGGGTTTTGCCGATCATTTAGTGGCATCCGTGAACCAAATCAATGAAACCCGTGTACAATCTGCACAGAAAGTGCAAGATTTTACCCTCGGTAAGCCGGATGTTTCATTAAATGATGTGATGGTCGATATGCAAAAAGCCAGCTTGAGCCTACAAATGGGCATTCAGGTGCGTAATAAGCTGGTAGCAGCGTATCAAGAGATCATGTCAATGCCAGTGTGATTATCATTCTTTAATATTTATGTATTGATACGAAACGCAGGCAATGCCTGCGTTTTTTATTTGTTTTTAAATTGCGAAGTAAGCATCAATAAATAAGTTAATCTATTATTATTTCTTTTTGTCATTTTTAATATAACTATTTCTTACTCATGTAGGGTGAATGGGTAATACACTAAACTAGTGTTTATTTTATGAGTTCAATAATAATGGGTATGTTATGAATGATAATGATATTAGTGAAAATCACGGGCGAGATAATATTATCAATAAAAAGGAGTACGAAAGTGTTATTAAAAAAGGTGCGTTCTTTATATTAAATAGTAGCGGTGAAACTATTAATTCTATTGTTGTTAGTTATTATTCAGGATTGAAAGGTAATAAATCGACACAACGAATTGATAAGCTAGAGCATTTGGAAATGGCTGAGTTTGGATGTGAATTTACATACACGATAATGGCATGGAGTCATACGGATTATTGGGATGTTGATTTCAAAATGTCAACAGGAAAAACTATATCTTATAGAAAACAAGCCTGTAATATACGACATTGGGATAATGGCATTGTGATTATTAATATAGCAAAAGATTTTAGGTTGTTTATAAAATTCTCAAATTCAGGTGGTTGCCATAATTAATTTTTTAATAAAAATTGGAGGCAAATGGATAACGTAATAGAAAAATCACTTGCAACTAACCATACTGGTTATTTCTATGTGATGAACTGCTCTTTGCAGGAGCTAAAATCTGTTAGTGTCACGCACTCTACAGACTATCCTCATAGTATGCTTAATATTACTGCTGATTACAGTAACCTAAAAAATATGAGCACAACTAAATTAGGACATTCATTTCCATATGAGACCGGTTTTTTATCTCATTTTGATTACTGGACTGTTGAAATAGAAACAGCATCTGGGTACAAATATAAAACTAATGACTATTTTCTTTGTAATTTAAATTTCGATGATGATGGTTTTGTGTATATGGCTATTCTTCCAGATTTATCAGTTCATACTATTTTTTCTTATTCATCAGGGTGTGTAAATCATTTAAAAAATAACTTCACAAAATAGGATTTATATCATGAAGAAAAAAATAATTTTATTAGTCTGTGTGTTGTCTTCAAGTTTTTCAATGGCAAATCAGAATATTATAAATAAGGCATTTTCAGATAATTGTAATGCCTACCTCAACAAAGAAAAAAGAATTTCTACTATTACATTAGGTGAGCAAGATGTATTTAATAAAAGGGCTTTTTTTACAATAACTCTACGTGATGGAGATGCGGATACAAAGGAAATATCTATATTGGAATCGGTTGGGAACGAGTATGGTAGAGCAATGTTCCAGCTGATGAATACTGCATATTTATCAAATTCAAATATTAAAATAACCAGCTGTTCATCAAATAAAATCAGTGCAGCATCAATATCCTATAAATAAAATGTAAATTGTTTTGATAGTAAGAGGGTAATTATTACCCTCATTTTTATAAGTCGCTTAGATATTTCTGATTAAAAATAGGTTTACGTTATACATCAGGAAGTTCTATCCAGTTTTTTGACTAGCCAGAGACCACTTTGCTTCATGGCGTAGCCAAATAAAACGCCGACAATAAGTGACGGGATAGTCAATTGCCAATTTCCTTGTGCTGCAAAGGTTGCGCAGGCACCAATAAAGGTTCCTGGAATATAGGCAAGCCACGATTTTTGGGCTTGAAAACACATGACAAAAGCGATAACTGTGGTCACAAAGTAGCCTGCAAAATTAGGCAGATCATGGGTGAATTTATCGCTATGAATAATAACTAATCCCCAAACAACACCACTTAACGCTGTTAATGCTGTCACCAGCAAACCCTTCACACCATCTTTCGGATAGGCAAAATAAGCGGTACATCCTAAAAATCCAGCCCAACTAATCAAGCCAAATACATCAGCAACCCATGCCCATAACCCAGAAAGAATAGCAGTCGTTAATGACAGAGAAAAAAGTAGTTTCACAATGATGACTTTATAAATAAGAATTTGAGAAAGCAGAGCATTGTATAGAGGGATTTTAATTGTTGCAATTAAATGATGGATAATCAGCACAGAGAAAAGACATAATGTATGAGTTAAAAGTGAGAACGGTGAATTAAATTCAATTTTGGAAAATTGAATAGGGATATTGATGATTAATCGTTAAATAAAAATTAGCATCAATTTACATTGATGCTAATAAATATGGCGAGAAGAATAAAGATAGTTATTGGTTAAAGATTACCAACCGTAAGCAATACCTGCACCGAGAACGGCTCTATCCGAGTTATTCCAGGAAATAGAGCTACGCAGATTTAAGTTTTGCTTAACTTGATACTGAGCTCCAGCTGCGATGGCGTTACCATTTTTAAAATTACCTAAGCCTAATCCGGCGCTAAAACGTGTGTTGGTGGTGTAAGGAATATTGGTCATTGCAGCAACTGAAGCAATACCGGCATTTGCATCACGAGCTGTTTGGTGGATTTTATTTTCCATTTGGTCAACTCGGGTATTTATTTGATTGAACTGCTGTGTTTGAAGTTTTTCTTGTTTGTCGAGTTTATCAAAACGGTCGATATTAAGCATTTGTTGATTACGTAAAATTAAATCAGCATGAGCTTTACTATTTTTTTCTGCATCTTCAATTAATTGGCTTGTAATTAGATCACTTTCTCTAATGTCTTTATCGAGCTTTTCTATGGCAATATTCAGTTGTTTGGTATCTGTTTCATGTTTTTTGTTTGTGTCATCAATTAATAAAGTTGTAATAGCTTCACTTCTAAAAACTTCATCATCAACATATTTTTTATTCTTCATGTCACTATCATCAAAGTTTTTTTCTAAATCAGATAAAGAGCTTTGTAATTTCTTAATGGAATTTCCTTTTTCAGCTATGTTTTTTTCTTGATTATTATTTTCTTGGCTTAAATCATTAATAGACATGTTTAATAAATTAATTGCATGATTATTATCTTCGATTTTATTCTCTAAATGGGCAAGGTTACTCTTTGGGGCTCTGGATAGAGGATTTGCTGATATTGATGAGTTAGTTAAAGTAATAGGGGGCAAGCTAGCAGGTTCTTTTTCTTTTAATGAGGATAATTTTTTAATTAATGGTGATGATGTTTCGATTGCATACGCTAGAACATCAACAACAGGCGCCATGCTTTCGGCTATCTCAGTATATTTATTAATATTATCATTAAGTTTTTTATCATTTTCGAACTCAAGAGTGGTTCTATTATCCTCATATCGGTGCTCAGGGTAATCATAAGGGGCATTTATAGCATCTTGATAGTTATTAGCTATTGCGAATGACTGAGTAGATAATGAAGAAATTATAGCTATACTAACAGCACTTAATAGTTTTTTTTTCATAACGAAATATCCATATAACGTAAAAGGAATAAATATCGAGATTTATATAAGTCGATACTTATGTTCGGGAGAGAATAATAAGAGATATGTTTTGGTGGGTAAAATCTGTTTTTTAATTTAATTGGTTCGGGAAAATCGTGTTGGATTAAGATTAGTACAATAGAATTGATGATGGGAATGAAGTGTAATTCTGGGATGCTTTAAAGTAATTTAAAAATTAATCTTTATCAAGCTAATAACTGAGAAATAGGGGAATATTAAATACATTCCCCAATCATGGTATAAGCTATTTCTTCACTTTATGGACGATATCAAAATATTTGGTTTTATCATCCTGTGATGGGTAAATTCGGTAAGTATATTCTTCCGGTGTCACGGTCACGTTTTCAACTACACGAGTAAACAGGACTTCACCTTTGTCATCTTTTGCAGTTAATGAGCGGGTTTTACCATCTTCGCTGAATGACCAATCACCCTGCATTTTTGGCGCACCCTCAAGGGTTAGCATCTTAAAAGTACCATCTGGGTAATACTCTGCAAGCCCAAAGAAGTTTGCCACTTGTTTATCTGTTGCTGGCACGTCTTTTTTATCTTGATCGACAGCTTGAGTGGTTACCCAGACTTTATCAATCATAATCTCTTCATAGGCATTGGCTTTTTTTGCGCTAACAGCTTGCTTTGCAACAGGCGCCGTTGAGTTAGCTTGAGCTGTAAAAGCAGTAGTTGTAGACATCACAATCAGGGCGGCAATAATCGGTTTTAATTTCATAAGAACTCCATTTATTAAGATTAGAAATGTGAGTAACAAAATCGAACAGGTCTTCATCATTAATTAAACAGCGAGCAAAGCAAAGGTAAGAATTATGATTAAGTATTAAAAACGTAAGCTTATGTTGGGTTATGTATTCAAAGAAAAGAGGCTCCAGCAAACAAAACTCGGCTTATCCCATGTGATTTTTCTGTTAAAAACAGTATTAAATAGAAAGTCGAAATAAAATTATAGCTAAGCTATCTAATCAGTGTTAATTCAGATTTATATTTTGGTCGGTTTACCATGAAAAATTTACAAATACTTGTTTATACGGATTGTCTGATTTCAATCAAATACGTTGGATTTTGCCTGTAGAAAGGGGTTATACGGAGAATTTTCTGGTGATTTCAGATGTATTTTGTCTTAGATCATGTTATTTTTCTGTGAAATTTTCATCTCCAAGCCACTTTGCCATTTTTTGCATCTTTTGTGGGCAAAAAAAGGGCGATACTTTAACTTATAGGTTTAAGTAAAAACAAATGGGCTTGAGTAAAAGTAATTGAATCAACAGGATTTTAGCTATGGCAGTAAGAGAAATTATTGAAATTCCAGATGAAAGATTGCGTATTCAGTGCAGTCCTGTTACGGATTTCGCATCAGTACAAACATTGGTCGATGATTTAATTGAAACCATGTACAGCACTGATAACGGTATCGGGCTAGCGGCAACGCAAATCGCCGAAACCAAAGCCATTATGGTGATTGATATTTCGGAAGAGCGTAATCAGCCAATGGTATTTATCAACCCACAAATTATTGAGAGCGAAGGGGAGACGAGCTATCAAGAGGGTTGTTTATCCGTACCGGATGTTTACGCAGATGTGCCACGCTTTTTGCGTGTGAAGGTGAAGGCGTTTGACCGTGACGGCAAGGAGTTTGTTGTCGACAGTGACGAGTTTTTAGCGATTGTCATGCAACATGAAATTGACCATTTAAACGGTAAAGTGTTCATCGACCACTTATCCACGTTAAAGCGCAATATGTTGTTGAAAAAGCTCAAAAAGCAGCAAAGATTAAAACAGCAGTAAGTTCCCATCTATTTTACGGCTTCCCGAGACCCAACAAGTGTGATTCGGGGAGCTGCTATTGTGTTCTTGGTGCCAATTGAGTTGTCCTATTAAGTTAAGCGTCAGGTTAACTGCCTGACACTTTACCGTTTACTCGAGAGGTTTAATAACCCTTGGAGCATCGGGTTGATCAAATTGGCCGTAGCTATTATTCAATACCTTTTGTTGGTCGAGCTGTTTGATTTCTTTACTTAAAAAATTCAAATGATTTTGTAAGTGTTCTTTTGTCACTCGTTCGTTTTCAATGATCTGGTGTAGTAACTGCACAAAGTCGTCAGTAATAGGTTGTTCCTGCTCATATTCTTGAGTCAGAGCCGTTAAATTCTCAACGGCAAGGACATATTCAGTTTCTCGGGAGATTAATGACTCCCATTCCCCTGATTGTGCGAGCGAAACTAAGTTTTCACTTAATATTAAGACATTACGATATATTTCAAGTAAATAGAGAGGATTTTTATTGTCCACCTGGTTATCTTTCATCCACATTTGCACCGATTTGTTGCCATGCAGAGGCGATATCGGAGAGTAATTGGTAAACTTCTTGGACATAAGTCACGTTGTTTTCTATGTTGGCGCGGAGCAATTGCCGCGTCATGTATTCATACAAACTTGCTAAATTTTCAGCAAGTTCGCCACCAGCCTCGTAATTTAGCGATTGTTTTAATCCCGTGTCAATGATGTCGATTGCTTTTGAGATTTCTTTACCCTTTTCAGCAATGTTTCCCTGCTCCATAAAAATTTCCCCCCGTTTAAGGGCACTTAAGGCCCCTTTAAACAGGATTTGGATCAGTTGATACGGGGTCGCATTGGCGATTTCACTCTCCAAACTGACCTGCTGATAGGCTTGATTAGCTTTACGTTGATACATGCGGTTAACCTAAAAGTCTGCCTAATGAATTAGTCGTACTATTTAATGAACTCATCATCTTATCGAGGTTTTGGAATTGACGACGATAGATATCCATGGTGTTTTCAATTTGTTTATTGGTTTGCTCGATACGTTTATCGATGCTTTTCTTTTTCTTCTGCACGCCATCTGTGGCGTTATGCAGCGTACCTTCTTTGCTATCTAAGGTATCCTTTAAGAAATTAAAGTTTTCGGTAGCAAATCCAGTTTTTTCACCGTCGCCGGCAAAGAAAACTTTTACGCTTGATGGGTTATCTTTTAGGGCAGCATCGAGTTTTTTATTGTCGATTTCTAACGTACCGTCCAGTTTTTGTTTAATCCCCATTTTATTCAGCAGGTTTAATTCGCCGCTATCTTGTGGACTACGCACTTGGGTACGTAAGGTGCTTTGAATTGCACGTAAGGTGGAATCGCCAATTAATGGTCCATTGGTTTTATCCGGTGCAGTACCTTTTTCGGTTGGGGTATATTTAGTGAGCTCTTTGGCTAAGGTTTGGAATTCATTATAGGCATCCACCCACGCTTTAATTTTGCCTTTAGCCGGTTCAATATCTTCAGAGATAATTAAATGTTCTGATTTACCATCTTCACTCTCTTTCTTTAAAGACAGAGTTAAACCAGGAAATAAGTCTTTGGCTTCGTTGGTTTGTGATTCAAGATCAAAACCGTCGATAGTTAATAGTGCATTTTGTGGTGGAACTTTCTGATCCATACCCGTAGTAGCATCAGTGTTTAATGTCACTTTGCCATTTGTATCAATTTCAGATTGAACGTTTAACATGGCGGCTAAATTACTATCACCTTCCACATTGATGCTAATTCGGTTATCGGTTCCGGCTTTTTTCGAAGTAACCACTAAGTGGTATTGATTGTCTTTATCTTTAATAACGGAAGCTGAAACGCCTTTATCGGTTTTATTAATGGCGTCCGCAATTTCGATTAATGAAGTATGTTCATTATCGAGTTTGATAACAATTTTATCTTTATCTTCTTTTTGTGAAGGCTGGGTAATGGTAATTGTGCGCTCTGCTGCGCCGTTACCTAATAATTTTTTATTATCATCAACACCTTTTGTTGCAATAGTTTGTGCTTTTGCCAGTTGATTGACTTTAACATCATGTACACCCGCAATAGCCTTACCATCAGTTTTTACATCAAAGGCTTTATATTCACCACTCACTTTAGTGGTGCTGATATCTTGATATTTTTTGAGATCTTCCGCCGCTTTTTTCAGTTTTTCTAATGAAGATTGCATTTTACCAAATGCACTGATTTGCGCATCATAGCTGGCTTTCTGTTGTGTTAGTGGGTCGAGACGGCGCCTTTCCATTGCCTCTAATTGATCCATTTGCACATTTAAGTCTAAGTTAGCCCCGATACCGAGTGTGGATATGCCTGCCATAAATCTCTCCTGAATATAAACCCTGAAAATAAATTCGTATTTAGTCCTTTATCGGCGAATTGGGGAAAAATATTAGACTATTCTGCGAAATAATAATGGAAGGAGTTAAACCGTAAAAAGCAGGTAATTAGGCTTATTGAATAAAAATGATAAGGATACTAACCATAATCGAAGAGTTTAATAAAAAATTTAGTGTGAAAAAAGCTGATTCCAGCGCGCTTTTGCCAATAGGCGTGAAAAATTTTTATAAAAATGGCTAAAGGGGTTTTGGGCGCCGCCGATAATGTATTTGCTGACAAAATTTCTTAACAGAATACTCGTCATACTTCACGCTGTATCGGTGTTGGCTGCACTCAGTCACCCTAGTCACATACTTCAGTATGCTCCTAGGGATACCTTCGCTGGCCGCCTAGATACAGCCTGAATTATTTAGAGTATTAACACTGTAATATATTGAATAATAAAGGACATACATTATGGCACAGGTCATTAACACTAACATTCTGTCTCTGACTACTCAGAACAACTTAAACCGTTCACAAGGCGTACTGGGTACTGCGATTGAGCGTTTATCTTCCGGTTCACGTATCAACAGCGCAAAAGATGACGCTGCTGGCCAAGCAATCGCTAACCGTTTCACTGCAAACGTTAAAGGTTTAACTCAAGCAGCACGTAACGCAAACGACGGTATCTCTATCGCACAAACCGCTGAAGGTGCAGTTAACGAAATCAACGATAACTTACAACGTGTTCGTGAACTGACTGTTCAAGCACAAAACGGCACTAACTCTAAGAGCGACATCGAGTCTATCAATAAAGAAGTTCAAGCTCGTATGGAAGAGATCAACCGTATCTCTGAACAAACTCAGTTTAACGGCGTAAAAGTATTAACTAAAGACACTAGCATGAGTGTTCAAGTGGGTACTAACGATAAAGAAACTATCTCTATCGGTCTGAAAAAAGTAGACAGCGAAACTTTAGGTTTAACTGGTTTTGATGCAAGTTCTGGTAAAACAATGGGTAAAGAAATTTCTTTATCTGACTTTGATGCAATGAAGGGCCCTGGTGGTCAAGCTGTTGGTGCTGGTAATACAGATACTGCTTTAAAAGCAATGACCTTTGATACAGATGGCGCGACTGGTGTTAAATTTACCGACGCGAAAGTATATCAAAAATTAGATGCTAACGGCGAAGCGGATGGCAAGAAAGTCTATATCGTAGGTAAAGGTGATGACGGTAAAGAGCATACCGTAGAAACAACTTACGCTGTTGCTGATGGCACAACACCTGCAACTGACCCTGCAAAAATTACATTTACTAACGGCAGCACCGCGATGACTGAAAAAGAGTTATCAGTGTTCAAACCATTAGATACTTTAGACAAAGCATTAGCGCAAGTTGATAGCTTCCGTTCAGACTTAGGTGCTATCCAAAACCGTCTGCAATCTACTATCAACAATCTGAACAACTCTGTTAACAACCTGAGCGCAGCACGTAGCCGTATCCAAGATGCTGACTTCGCTACAGAAGTTTCTAACATGAGCCGTGGTCAGATCCTGCAACAAGCAGGTACTGCAGTGTTAGCGCAAGCTAACCAAGTTCCACAAGGTGTGTTAAGCCTGTTACGTTAATTCGTGATTGGTTAATGATATTGAAGGCCAGCAATGCTGGCCTTTTTCATGCCCGTCATACTTCGCGCCGCAGCGTTGTTGGCTGCACTAAATTACCCTAGTCACATACTTCAGTATGCTCCTAGGGATAATTCAGCTTGCCGCCTAGCTGCAACGCGAATTATTTAGGGCGCGCTTTGGCATTGTTAAGGTCAAAACAAAGATCAAAAACAAGGTCAAAGGCAAGGCCAAAAGCAAAAGCAAAAAATAGAATCAAAAAATATTGGGCTCCATCAAATTTATTTAGGATAAAAAGAATAACGGCTGATTTAGTGCCTTACTCTGCGGATTGAAATTACGCGTAACACAGATAATGGCTACCTTTAGTTAAAACTTGAAGGGTGATTCAGGTTGTGAGTGATTTATATACTGCCGAAGGTGTCATTAATAAAAATAGCCTATGGGAGCGTTATTACCCTCTAATACGCCATGAAGCCCTAAAACTGCAAGTCCGACTTCCTGCCAGCGTTGATATCGATGACCTAATCCAAGCGGGGGGCATCGGTTTACTCCACGCATTAGAACGTTTCGATGCCTCATTAGGTGCCTCTTTTGCCACTTACGCTGTGCAGCGGATCCGCGGATCCATGCTCGATGAACTGCGTAGCCGTGACTGGGTTCCTCGTAGCGTACGTCGCCAAGCGCGAGAAATGACCAAAGCCATTGGTGAACTTGAGCAAAGCCTTGGGCGCAGTGCGACGGAGCCAGAAATTGCCAAAGCGCTGGATATCGATTTGGCGGAATATCGCCAAGTGCTGCTAGATACCAACAATAGCCAACTGTTCTCTTACGATGAATGGCACGAAGTGCACGGGGAAAGCTGCGAACCTTCAATGGATGAAGACGATGGCGGCAACCCACTGAGTTTACTGATGGAATCCAGCCTAAAAGATCAAATCGTGGCGGCGATAGAGCAATTGCCTGAGCGCGAAAAAATGGTGCTGACGCTGTATTACCAAGAAGAACTGAATTTGAAAGAGATTGGTGCGGTGCTGGAGGTGGGGGAGTCGAGAGTGAGTCAGCTTCACAGTCAGGCCATCAAACGGTTGCGCTCTAAGCTGAGGACTTAAATGCTCGTCATACTTCACGCTGTGACTGTGTTGGCTTCATAAGCTAACCCTAGTCACATACTTGTGTATGCTCCCAGGGCTTAGCGTATTCGCCGCCTTATCACAACGCGAATTATTTAGAGCTATGTTTGGGGAAGGTCAAGGGAAAAACCAAAACTAAAGCTAAAACCAAATTATTTAGAGCATTGGGGGAGTCGTAATAAAGGACAAAACCAAATCAAAAACAAGGACGAAATTAAGAAAAAATAAAAACTAGCTTTTCATTTTGTCTAGAAAGCTTTTGGCGGAGATATGCCAGGTGTTGGGGCAGGGATTGAAGCCGAGTTTGGGGTAGGTGTTTTGGGAGTCGGGGGTGGAGCGAAAAATTAAATGACACTCGGGGGGAAGCTCCTCGGCGGTGAGGCGCAGCAAATGCTTACCGACACCTTGGTGAAGATACTGAGTATCTACCGCAATTTCAGAGATATAGCAGCAAAAACTAAAATCCGTGATCGCGCGAGCGAAACCCACCACCTGCTCATCCACCCAAGCACTGATCAACAAATCCGCATTATTTAACATCGAATCCAGCAATGCGACATCGTCAGTGGGCACAAACGTATCCAGTGGGGATTGCTTCAATAAATTCAAAAAATCATCCACCGAAATCGAATGGTTCACTTTATATGTAATGTGGCTATTCACTGGCTCCATGTCATTCCCTCATAAATAAAAACGCTAATATAGTTTTAGCTCGAAATCATGAAAATTGCCTGTTTTTCTTTGTGTTTTTGCGTGATGACATTGCGCTATTTGATGAAGAGTAATGAAAGCAATAGATAAAAATGCAGAAATAATCACTATGGGTATTAATGAGTATTCAAACAATTGATTTTATGATTAATTAATTCCAACTATTTAATAAATAACAATATTTAAAAATCAATAATGGATTTTATACACCAATGGGTTGTAAGTGAATATAATGCCAAATTATGCATTTACAGTAGGTATCCATATGTTCAAAAAGGTTATTGTTGTCTTTTTTCTTGTTTTCTGTGCTCCTTTTGGCTTTGCCACCGACTTGTCATTTAAAGAAAAATCACCCGTTGATCGCCTATATCATGAAAACTACCAAGGAGTGGACTCACTGCGGGAAGAGCAGAAGTTCAAATTTGACCCTAAATTAAAAATTGCTCAGCAAGATCGTAGCTACCAATCGCTACTCGAACAACGGGATGAAGATGAAAAGTCCTTGCTCAATCACATCCGCCCTTGTGATATCAACCCAACGGCAGCAGGCTGTCCGGGGCATTTATCGTGGATGAACAACCCGCGCGAGCTTCAATCCATGCTAGAGCAAAAATATCAGAATGAATAATTAGTATTCCCCGTGTTGCAAACAAAAGGCGCTTTTTGAGCGCCTTTTATATTGTTTAAATAATCAGCTCCGTATCAATTTCCTTCGGGAAAGGTCAATGTTGCTCCCGGTGCTTCGCGGCTTAAATGAATAAAATTCAAATGCTTCTCATACTGGTCAAGAATATCGCTGATCACCTGCTCTTTGGTGTAGTCCATTAAATCGTTAGCTTGGGTGCCTTCCCACAAGTAAGTTTCAAGGCGGTAATAGTGGGATTTACCGGAACGAGCGCGGTAGGTAAAGCTTGGCACCGTGTAGCGGCGTGGCCAAATTTGATAGATAAAACTTTGCTCTTCTTCTAAATCGACCACTAACTCTAAATGGTTAAGTCGCTCTTCTTCGGCAAGAGGATAGATCGCAAATTCCACCTTCGCGCCACGCAATTCCAATTCTTTAGCTACATCTTGCATCGCAGGAATACAGACTAAATCTAACATCCGTTGGGTATAGGTGGTGCCCGGGAAATTCATCACGCGTCCCAGACGTTGTTTCCACTTAATGGGCTCATTACCATACAGCGGCGCAGGGGCATTGGTATTAATGGCACTGACGCGGCGATAATCTTCAAACCGCAATGACTTATACAGCCCTGCCATAATAAAGAAGATCACAAAACTAAACGGCAACCCCATAATCACGGTGGTGTTTTGCAGGGCGGGCACTCCATCGGTCATTAACATCCCGAGAGTGAGTAAACCAATGGCTACTGACCAAAAAATTCGCAGCCAATTAGGAGAATCGTGATTAATATCGCTCAGTTTTGAGGTGAAATTCCCCAGCACTAATGAGCCAGAATCCGCGGACGTCACGTAAAATAGTAACCCTGTAATGGTGGCAACGGAGGCGGTTAATCCAAACCCCGGATATAACTCGAGTAGGGAATAAAACCCTTTTTCGGGGGCCTCTAATACCGTTTCAGCCAACGCTTTGTTGCCATGAATAATTTCATACAGAGCGCTATTACCAAAGATAGAGAGCCAAAGTAGTGTGAAGACAAAAGGGATGATTAGTGTGCCAATCACAAACTGGCGAATGGTGCGACCACGGGAAATTCGTGCCAAAAACAGCCCAACAAAAGGCGACCATGCTACCCACCATGCCCAGAAAAATAGCGTCCAGCTATTCATCCAGTTAGTCGGTCTATCAAACGCAAAACTGTTCAAGGTCATCCCCATAAAACGGTTCACATAATCCCCGACGTTGAGTACTAGCGCATTGAGCAGAAATTCCGTATCCCCCACAAAGAGGATAAACAGGATCAGTCCTAATGCCAGCAGTACGTTGAGTTCCGAGAGAATACGTATCCCTTTATTGACCCCCGATGTGGCGGAAATGACCGCCATGATTACCGAAAGGAAAATCAGCCCGCCTTGCACCGTTAGCCCTTGGGGAAGGTCAAACAGCACTTTTAGCCCGTAATTGAGCTGAACCACGCCAATACCGAGGGTGGTGGCGATACCGAAAATCGTCCCGAGCACGGCGGCAATATCGACGGTATGACCAATCGGTCCGTTAATTCGATTACCAAAAATCGGATATAGGGCAGAACGGATGGTTAATGGCAAATTATATCGATAACTAAAGTAACCGAGCGCAATGCCCATCAAGGCGTACATTGACCAGCCCGTGAGTCCATAGTGAAACAGTGTCCACACCATCGACTGACGAGCCGCTTCAAGGGTTTCGCCTTCACCTGTTGGCGGTAACATATATTGAGTGACCGGTTCAGCCACCGAGAAAAACATCAAATCAATGCCGATCCCCGCGGCAAACAGCATCGCTGACCAGCTGAGCAAACTAAATTCCGGTTTGGATTGTTCTGGTCCCAGTTTGATGTTCCCAAAGCGCGAGGTGGCGATAAAAATCACAAAAACGATATACAAGGTGGCGGCAAGTAAGTAATACCAGCCGAAGGTTTTTGACACCCAACCCAGTGTTGCAACAATCCATTTATTTGCGGTGTCAGTCATCAGGATGGTGAAAAAAGAAAACGCCAGTATTAAGGCGGCGGAGGTAAAAAAAACAACGTGATTAAGTTGGTCTTTCTGCCCATTTTTTGGACTTTTTGAATTTGTCATTGGCAGTTCCACAGTTTTATCTGGATGAAAATTTAAAATTAGATTATTTACTAATGCATTGAATTATTAGTAAATATTTAAAATTTCACGGGTATCTCCTCGAGTTATTTGTAAATGAATTGTTGTAAACAATAGTTAATATTGATTGAACATTCAATTAAAAAATCGTTTAATGAATGGGTTCAATGGTCTTATTAGGTCTTCATGCCATGCCGAAAATAGGCGTTCAATCGATACGTAAACAGCAGTTAATTCAGGCCACTTTAGCTGTCATCAACGAAGTGGGAATGCAAGAAGCCAGCTTTGTGCTGATCGCCCGTAAAGCGGGAGTCTCTACTGGGATTATTAGCCACTATTTCCGTGATAAGAGTGGTTTATTGGAGGCCACCATGCGCCATATCCAGTATCAACTCGGGTTTGGTATTGCGATGCGACTCAGATTATTGAGTGGTGAAAATCCTAAAGCGCGAATTCAGGCAATTGTGGAAGGGAACTTTGATTCCACTCAAATCAGTGAAGCCGCAATGAAAACGTGGCTAGCATTTTGGGCGAGCAGTATGCATCAGCCAAATCTGAACCGCTTACAGCGGGTGAATGACCGTCGCTTATATTCAAACCTGAGCTATGAGTTTGGACGAGCGCTAAGTAAACCTGCCGCACGCCGTGCTGCTAAAGGTCTGGCTGCCTTGATTGATGGATTATGGTTACGCAGTGCGCTGAGCAATGAGTCTTTTCCTGTGACGGAAGCGCTCAGCATCACTAACGAATATATCGATATGCAATTGGCACGTGCAGGAGACCATTCGACCTAACTATTTTTCAAAGGAGACGTTATGCAACATCCACCGATTCATAAGCTTTACATTCATGGCGGATATGTCGACAGTTCACAACCTGAATGCGGGCAGTTTGAGGCAATAAACCCAGCCAATGGCGACGTGATTGCGCATTTGCAGTCAGCCAGTATCGACGATATTCACTGGGCGGTGGAGAGTGCAAAACAGGGGCAAAAAATTTGGGTGGCAATGACCGCGATGGAACGTTCACGTATTTTGCGCCGTGCTGTAGATATTTTACGTGAACGTAATGATGAACTCGCCTATTTAGAAACCCTCGATACAGGGAAGCCGCTTTCTGAAACGCGTTTTGTGGATATTGTGACGGGCGCGGATGTTCTTGAATACTATGCAGGCTTGATCCCCGCTCTAGAAGGGCAGCAAATTCCGCTACGTGAAACCTCGTTTGTCTATACTCGTCGTGAACCATTGGGGGTTGTTGCGGGGATTGGCGCATGGAACTATCCCATTCAAATTGCGTTATGGAAATCCGCACCGGCACTGGCAGCGGGTAACGCCATGGTATTTAAGCCCAGCGAAGTTACCTCATTAACCGCATTAAAGCTGGCGGAAATCTACACTGAAGCGGGCTTACCTGCGGGGGTGTTTAACGTGGTAACGGGAATGGGCGGTGAAGTGGGTCAATGGATAACAGAGCATCCTGATATTGCCAAAATCTCATTTACCGGCGGCGTCCCGACGGGGAAAAAAGTAATGTCGAATGCCTCTAGCTCAAGCCTTAAAGAGGTCACCATGGAGCTGGGCGGAAAATCACCGCTGATTATTTTCGATGATGCCGATTTAGACAAAGCCGCGGATATCGCCATGATGGCAAATTTTTACAGCTCTGGGCAAGTGTGCACCAATGGGACGCGGGTGTTTATCCCAGAAAACCTGAAAGCCACCTTTGAAGCCAAAATCGCACAGCGCGTTGCTCGCATTCGTATTGGTTCACCAACCGATGAAAATACCAATTTTGGGCCTTTAGTCAGCTTCAAGCATCTGGACAATGTGCTGCGCTATATCGAGATTGGTAAGGCGCAAGGGGCGACCGTGTTATGTGGTGGTGAGCGTCTGATGACTGAGTCGCTGGCAAACGGCGCGTATGTGGCACCGACGGTGTTTACTGATTGCACAGATGAAATGCAAATCACCCAAGAAGAGATTTTTGGTCCTGTAATGAGCATTCTAAGCTACCTCACAGAAGACGAGGTCATTGAGCGAGCAAATCACTCGATTTATGGTTTAGCCGCAGGAATTGTCACGCAAGATCTCGCCCGTGCTCATCGCGTTATTCACCAATTAGAAGCGGGAATTTGTTGGATCAACACCTGGGGAGAATCCCCTGCGCAAATGCCAGTGGGGGGTTATAAACACTCTGGTGTAGGGCGCGAAAATGGTCTGATGACGCTACAAAATTACACTCAAATCAAATCCATTCAAGTTGAACTCGGAGAGTTTTCATCCATTTTTTAATCACTTAATTTGACTGAAACAGAGGAGATAACAATGGTCTATGACTACATTATTATCGGTGCTGGTTCAGTCGGTAACGTTCTTGCTACCCGCCTGACAGAAGATACTGATGTTACTGTGCTGCTCCTTGAAGCAGGAGGACCGGATCACCGGTTCGATTTTCGCACACAAATGCCAGCGGCATTAGCATACCCACTTCAGGGGCGCCGTTATAACTGGGCGTATGAAACAGAGCCTGAGCCCCATATGAATAACCGCCGTATGGAATGTGGGCGCGGTAAAGGGCTTGGCGGCTCTTCATTGATTAACGGCATGTGCTATATCCGTGGAAATGCCATGGACTTTGATGGCTGGGCGCAAGCACCGGGGCTTGAAGATTGGGCTTATGCCAACTGTTTGCCATATTTTCGTAAAGCAGAAACCCGCGATATTGGTGGAAATGATTACCACGGCGATCAAGGCCCCGTGAGTGTGACGACGCCAAAATCCCACAATAATGTGCTATTCCACGCGATGGTTGAAGCTGGCGTTCAAGCGGGTTATCCGAAAACAGAGGATTTAAACGGTTACCAGCAAGAAGGGTTCGGTCCGATGGATCGTACGGTGACGCCAAAAGGTCGTCGTGCGAGTACCGCCAGAGGGTATCTAGACCAAGCTCGCACCCGTAAAAACTTGACGATAGTTACCCATGCCACTACGGATACCATTGAGTTTGAAGGGAAAAAAGCGGTGTCTGTGAAGTATTATTTAGGAAAGCATCAGCAAGTGCAGGTGGCGAAGGCGCGCAAAGAAGTCTTATTATGCGCTGGGGCTATCGCCTCCCCGCAAATATTGCAGCGCTCCGGTGTCGGCCCTAAAGCGGTATTAGCGCAGTTTGAGATCCCTCCCGTTCATTATCTGGAAGGTGTGGGTGAAAATTTGCAAGACCATTTGGAAATGTACTTGCAATATGAATGTAAGCAACCCGTTTCCCTGTATCCCGCATTGAAATGGTTTAATCAGCCGATGATTGGTGCGCAGTGGTTATTTAAAGGTACCGGTATTGGTGCCAGTAATCAGTTTGAAGCGGGTGGGTTTATTCGTAGCAGTGAAAAATTTGCATGGCCAAATATTCAATTTCACTTTCTGCCGGTGGCGATTAACTACAATGGTAGTAATGCGGTGAATCAACACGGTTTTCAGGCACATGTGGGTTCTATGCGTTCACCTAGCCGAGGTCGAGTGCAGATAAAATCTCGTGACCCGCATCAACACCCTAGCATCTTGTTTAATTACATGTCTTGTGAGCAGGATTGGGAAGAGTTTCGCGCAGCGATTCGTATCACGCGGGAAATTATGGCTCAACCCGCGTTAGACCCGTATCGAGGTGAGGAAATTAGCCCCGGCAAGCATATTGTCACCGATGAGCAACTTGATCAGTTTGTACGAGAACGCGCGGAAACTGCGTTTCATCCTTGTGGAACGTGCAAAATGGGCTCGGATGCTATGGCGGTCGTCGATGGTGAAGGGCGTGTCCATGGGATTGATAACCTACGAGTGATTGATGCATCCATTATGCCGCTGATTATTACAGGCAATTTAAATGCCACAACCATTATGATTGCGGAAAAAATAGCGGACAAAATTCGCGGTCGAGAGCCATTAGCACCCAGCCAGGCTCCCTATTTTAACGCTGGTAGCCAGGTGGTTAGAGCGGGCTAAAACGTGGTTTATGGGTGAGGGGGCATCCTCACCCTTTGTACATGCTTATTCGCAATGGTTGGTAAATTCTTTATACGCATTCCATGTCTGAGTTGCATACATAACTGAAGGGCCTCCCCCCATAAAAATGGCAACAGCTAAAGTTTCAGCAAGTTCTTGTTGGGTTACTCCTAAATCGACCAAAGCTTTTGTATGAAAAGCAACGCAGCCATCGCAGCGATTGGCAACCGCAATACCAATCGCAATCAGCTCTTTGGTTTTTTTATCCAGAACTCCCTCTGTCGAGGCAGCTGCAATTAAGTTAGAAAAATGCATCATGACTTCAGGAATAAATTGAGCCAGCTCCGGCATGGTTTGCAGTAGGTTTTGATTGATTTCAGTAAACTTTGACATTGTTTCTCCGTCTTACATTATGCGATTAAATAATATATATTTTAATATAATTTAAGGGTAACATTGAGCAAGGAAAATATTCGAAATAAGATATAAAACAGATTTATACTTTTTATTTAATAAAGGATGGTGTATTAAATTGAAAGATTCATATTTAGATGTTTGATCTGAAATTTAACGCTATTACTGTCAATTTGACAAAAAAATCCTCCAAACGAAGGAGGAAAATAAATATTAAGCGAGACTACTTATATAACACTAATTTTGTATTTACCAAAGCTGACCAGCTAATAAAAATGATCAAAATTTGCTATATGAAAAAGGAATATAAACTAAAAATAATATGGAAGTGTTAATATTAACGAACAGAATTAACTAGCCATTGTAAATAGTTATCCTCAACTTGGTTAGGGTCTAAACGAATTAACTCAGGAATTTCATAGGGATGAATTTCCTTGATTGCATCAAATAGCGCTTGCTGATTACCAATCGTGCTTTTTATCAGTAATAGAATTTCTTTATCTTCTGTCACATTTCCTTTCCACAAATAGACTGATTTCATTTCGGGTAATAATGAAACACAGGCAGCAAGATGGTTATTCAACAGGTGCTGTGCAATTTTTATGGCACTTTCTTGGCTATTAGTCGTGCTTAAAACGATGCAAGGTTGTTGCTGGCTCTTATAATGAGTATCGTCAAATGTCATTTTAATCTCCTTTATTTAAAGGGCTTATTTAAATGAGTAGCCTGATTCATTCTAGTTCAGCTGCCCGTAAGAAAACGTAGTCACATAATGATACAAATAGAGAAGTACGTGATTAATGTGGAGATGATTATTACTGATAACGATTATCTTATTGGGTAATGAATTGGCTGCCCATGAGATAGCAATATATGTACCCTAATAGCTTAAGGCTTGAGCTAAATAATTTCATTAATCAATTAGCCTGGTTGATTTTCATTCGCTCTACTAAACGAAAGTAAATCTATTTACAAGGGGCTTTATTGCTATTCTTGATTAATTATGAGTAATTCGATTCAGCATTAAGTTTTAGATAGGTAAATATCAATAATTATTGAATTTTTGTATATTAATTGAGTTTTGGGAAATATTTTAATATTTAATCGCTTTAATCCGATGGAAGAGTTAGTGACGTTTTTATACATAACTGTTACTCGTTTTTATTTCACCGCCACATTTAACTCATTTTAAGGGTGTGTGACTGTTTGTGAATTTCAATTACATTTTGTTACATAATGGCTTGAAATTCATATGAAACTCAGTAACCAAATGATAACGATCAATATTTTCAGGTGATTATTTGCTAACATCGACTGAGAATAAAAAAATATATATTGCACTTTCTCTGTCATTCCATCTCAAAAACTGTATGGATACCCTTATGAATAAACTGACTCCGTTAAAACCGATACCTACCTTAATCGCGGTCGCGATTACGTTAATTATCTGGTTTGCTATTCCTGTTCCTGAAGGTGTTAATCCGAATGCATGGCATTTATTAGCCCTGTTTGTCGGAACTATCGCTGCGATTATCGGTAAAGCGTTACCGATTGGTGGTGTTTCTATCGTTGCGATTTCCTTGGTGGCCGCGACTGGGGTCACCAATCCTGAATCTACAAAAGGCGCGATTGCAGATGCATTAAGTGGCTTTTCTAATGACCTGATTTGGCTGATTGGTATTTCCATCATGGTCTCCATGAGCTTGAATAAAACGGGGCTGGGAGCGCGTATAGGTTATTACGTTATTTCACTGTTTGGTAAAAAAACCATTGGGATTGCTTATTCGCTGGCCATTGCAGAAACCATTCTTGCGCCTGTGACGCCAAGTAACACTGCGCGAGGCGGGGGAATTATTCACCCGATTATGCGTTCGATTTCAGACAGTTTTGGTTCTAAGGCAGAAGACGGTACTTCCGGGAAAATAGGGCGCTACCTCTCTTTAGTGAACTATAATATCAACCCAATTACCTCCGCGATGTTTATTACAGCAACGGCACCGAACCCGCTGATTGTCAGCTTAATTGTCAGCGAAGCGGGTAAAGGTAATGAGCTAACTTGGGGAATGTGGGCGATTGCGGCATTTGTACCGGCGATTGTTTCTCTGATTTTAATGCCACTGGTTATCTACTTTATGTATAAGCCAGAAATTACCTCTACACCGGATGCTCCTAATTTTGCCAAAGAACGTTTACAGCAATTAGGACCAATTTCATTGCCTGAAATGATCACATTAGGGGTTTTTATCCTGTTATTAATGATGTGGGCAGGGGTTCCTGAAATGTTGTTTGGTCCATCATTCAGCGTGAATGCAACCACGGCAGCCTTTATTGGTCTGAGCGTATTATTGGGCACAGGGGTTATTAACTGGGATGATGTCCTGAAAAATAAAGGGGCATGGGATACCGTTGTCTGGTTCGCCGCACTGGTGATGATGGCTAGCTTCTTAGGTAAATTAGGTCTTATTAAGTGGATGTCTGTCACGGTAGGAAGCTCTATCGATAGCATGGGAATTAGCTGGGTTTGGGGTACCTTAATTTTGGTACTAATCTATGTTTACTCTCACTATTTCTTCGCCAGTACAACTGCGCACATTACCGCAATGTTCGGGGCTTTCTTTGCGGCGGGTCTTGCATTAGGTGCACCGCCAATGCTGTTAGGTTTAACCTTAGCATTCTCCTCATCCTTAATGATGTCATTAACTCACTACGGCACGGGTACGGCACCAATTATCTTCGGTTCGGGCTATGCCACACTGGGCGAATGGTGGAAAGCGGGCTTTGTGATGAGCGTTGTTAACTTAATTATTTGGATCAGTTTAGGAAGTATTTGGTGGAAATTCCTGGGTTACTGGTAATGCCATTGAATATTAATTGAAAATAGGTATTCACTAAAAGCCGGAATTATCTTCCGGCTTTTTTGTCCTCTATTGACTGTGAGTGAAATTATATTTTACTGAGAGAGGAAACATAAAATTTAAACCTTAAATTAGTGAATTTATTGAAATAAATAGTGCAATTAAATATTCAATAGAAACAAGATTTTTTAATTTAAAGCAGCTATGATTAATACTAAGGCATGTTGTAGGGTTTTAATGTAATCCGATATAAACAAAGATAAATAGGTTAAAAATGAAAAAGACAGCATTAGTATTGGGTATGGCGGGTATGATGGCATTGTTGTCAGCGTGTTCAGACGAGAAAAAAGAGATTGCAGAGTATCGTTCTGAGTTCGTAAACAACTGTGTAAAAGCAGCGGGCGAATCTGATACAGAAACAGCACAAGCTATTAGCGCAATCTGTGGCTGTGCTTATGATAAAACTGTTGAAAAATATGGTTTAAAAGAATTTAAGCGTTTAGACAGTGAACTGCAAAAATCACCTGCTGCTGCGCCTGAATTCCAACAAACTATGATTTCATTTGTTCAAGAGTGTGCAACTAACGCGCGTTAATTGAATAACTTTAGTCATTGTTAAATAAAGCCACGGTGATGAAAAATCCCGTGGCTTTGTTGTTTTTAGGATAGGTTTTTAAATCAACGCTTATTTAAATAGCTGTTTAAATTGATGTGGAGCACAGCGTAAATATTGTGGTGCCACATTAATTTGTTCATTGAGCACACTGGCGGCACGCCATGGCCAGCGTGGTTCATATAAAATGCCACGACCAATCGCAATAAAGTCAGCTTGCCCAGTCGCAATAATCGCTTCCGCTTGGTGAGGCTCGGTGATCAGCCCCACAGCAATAACTGGCATATCGGTATGTTCATGAATAGCTTGCGCCAGTGGTACTTGGTAATTTGGGCTGACCGGGATCTGTTGCTTGTCTGATAATCCACCGGAAGAAACGTGGATATAATCGCACCCTAATTCTTCTAGCACTTCAGTGAGTTCGATGGATTGAGCCAGATCCCAGCCCCCTGCAACCCAATCTGTTGCAGAAATACGGATACCGACAGCAATATTTGGATTGACCGCCGCACGTACTTCACGGAACACATCCACTAAAAATCGAGTACGGTTAACAAAACTGCCACCATATTCATCTTGTCGTTGGTTGGAGATAGGAGATAGGAATTCATGCAGTAAATAGCCATGAGCCGCATGGATCTCAATTAAATCAAAACCTGCTTGTTCAGCACGTTTTGCTGAATCAACAAACTGTTGCGTTATTTCGTGGATTTCATTGACGGTGAGAGCCTTTGGTGAATAGCTGTCGCCAAAAGGCAGAGCGGATGGTGCGACGGTTTGCCAACCATGTAGATCGTCTGGCGCTAAGTTTTGCCCGCCTTCCCACGGTAGTGCGCAGGATGCTTTTCTGCCTGCATGGGCAATTTGAATACCTAATTTTGCATTGGCAAAACTCTTGATATTCGTTAATAGGGTTTTGAACGCCTGCATCTGAGCGTCATTCCATAATCCTAAATCTTGGTAAGTAATTCGTCCATCGGGGTTTACAGCACTAGCTTCGACAATCACAAGGGAAGCGCCGGATAAGGCAAGGTTCATATAATGAGCCTGATGCCAAGGGCTGATGAGACCTTCATGTGCGGAGTATTGGCACATAGGTGGCACAATAATACGGTTAGTTAGCTGAACTTGACCTAAGTTAGCAGGTGAAAATAGGTAACTCATTCCTTTTTCCTTATAACGAAACTTAAGATAATTCTGACAGTATACAAAAAAAGTAAGAGCATTCTTGTGATAAAACGGCAAATTTAGGGATTCAAAAAAATTTTTCGTTATAAGCAAGCTGAAAAAGCAATAACGTGAAGATAATTTTGAGGAAAAGAATAAAAAGTATAAATCTCTGCTTGCTATTTTTTATTATAAATAAAAGAACCAGGGATAGAATGTAGATATATTGCAATGTGTCATTTCAAATCATGATAAATACTCGCTTAGTTCCCCATTTCTTTGTTAACCCCATGATAAATCAAGCATGATAAACTTAATTTGGTTTTATGGTTTTTATGGTGCTAATAGATTTTCACACTGGGTTTTTATTTTATTCAATGATTTTCTTTACCTTTAAATGAATATTGTTGCCGCAAAAAAACAATTTTCATCTTGCAACCTAAATAAGGGATTTATATAAGCAACGATAGCCCTACGTAATATTAGTTTTATGTAAAAAGAGTAATGGATATGAAAATAAAATTACAACTGTAAAAGTGTAGCAGTTTTATTTTCAACAACGTGTATTAGCCTGTGAAAATATAATTCTAAAAAGGAAGGTCAATGTGTTAACAATTATTGGTATTTTAATCATCGTGACAATCGTCACTTTACTGATGATGGGTAAAGCTAGCCCAATTATTGCAATGTCTTGTATTCCTTTTATTGGTGCACTGTTAGCGGGATATTCTATTGGTGAAATCTCGGTCTTTTTCGAAAGCGGCATTAATAAAGTGGCAGAAGTGGCAGCGATGTTTTTGTTTGCCATTTTGTTCTTCAGCATGATGAAGGACTTACATATTTTTGACCCACTGATCCGCATGATGGTCAAAATGACCCGTGGTAATGTGATTATCGTCTGTATCATGACTACGCTAATCGCGGGGGTAGTGCACTTAGATGGCTCTGGCGCCGCAACATTTTTAATTATTATTCCTGCATTATTACCGCTATACCGACAATTAGGTATGAGTCCATACCTAATGTTGCTGCTGATGTGCGCAAGTATGGGGATCATGAATATGGTGCCGTGGGGTGGACCATTAGGTCGTGCGTCAGCGGTAACAGGTATCGATGCCTCTACACTATGGCAAGGTTTAATTCCCGTGCAATTGATTGGTATGGGTGGCGCGGTGGTATTTGCCATTATTATGGGAATGCGTGAAAAGCGTCGCATTGCTGCGGCCGCGTTAAATGGCACTACGCCGTATCAAATGGATTCACTGTTAGGCGAAAGTGAGCAAATCGCAGATGTGGTTGATATTGCCCATAAACCTAAAAAGCCATTAATTAATGGTGGATTAATTGTAGGGGCGATTATCTGTTTAGCATTCGGGCTACTTTCAGCTCCATACGTATTTATGATTGCGCTTTCTTTGGCGTTATTAATTAACTACCCAAATCCCAAAGAGCAGATGAAGGTGCTCTCCCTGCACGCCCCACAGGCGTTAGGTATGGTGGCCATTATTCTTGCAGCGGGCGCGTTTCTCGGCATCTTATCCGATGGTGGAATGTTGAAATCCATCGCAATGGATCTGACATCAATTCTGCCAACGGAATGGGTATCAAAAATTCATATTTTTGTGGGTATCCTCGGCGTACCAATGGATATTTTCACCAGTACTGACGCTTACTATTTTGCATTGCTGCCAATTATTCAGCAAATTGCTGCGACGGCAGGGGTTGATCCTTCAGCGGTGGTGTACGCCATGGCGATAGGGAATAACGCCGGTACGTTTGTGAGCCCGTTCTCACCGGCAGCATGGTTGGCTATGGGGCTGGCGGGAATTGATATGGGGCGTCATTTGCGGTATTCGTTTGGGTGGATTTGGGTGTTCAGTTTCTTTACGCTAGCCGTCGGGGGGGTTTTAGGTCTCTATTGATCTGCTCGTCGTCTTTTGCGCTGTAGCGGTGTTGGCTTCGCTTACTAACCCTAGTCACATACTTATGTATGCTCCTAGGGATTAGCTGCACTTGCCGCCTTGCTACAGCACAAAATCCATAGAGCCAATGTTTGGGGAAGCTAAGGAAAATGCTAAAAGCTAGAATCTGAAATTTGAAGTCTGAAGTCTGAAAAGATAAAAAACAGTGAGATAAAATAGTTGCTAAGAGGATCATCGATTATCGGACAGTGACTATATTGATGATGAGGGAATTATGTGAAGATACCTTTATTATCTGAAACCTATAAGGCTCGACATGCGCAAACCACTTTCTTCCTATCATCCTATCTTGTATTGGCTGCGCGTGAATCAAAAGCGGCTACTTAGGCGCTGGCACTGGGCATTTTCAGGGCGCAAATATACCCGCAATTTAGCGGAGCAACCGCTGGAATACCGTTACCATAAACACACATCGCGCCTTATCCGCAAATTGGGGCAATCAGACCTTCGACTACAACATAACAAAGTGATAAACCTCGGAATTGCGATTGAAACGATGAACGGCATTACCATCTCGCCGGGGGAATACTTCTCATTTTGTCGCCTTGTGGGAAAACCCACGGCTAAACGCGGATTTGTGGAAGGAATGGAACTTTCTTACGGAGAAGCCCGCAGCGGAATTGGCGGAGGAATTTGCCAACTCAGCAATTTAATCCACTGGATGGCGCTGCATTCACCATTACAAGTGGTGGAACGCGCTAACCACAGTTTTGATCCATTTCCCGATGAAGGACGAGTACTGCCATTTGGGTCGGGTGCCGCTATCTTCTATAACTATATCGACCTTGTGTTGTATAACCCCACTCAAGCGATATTTCAGTTAGTGTTTAAAATTGGTGAGCACCAAATTGAAGGGGAGCTACTGTGTTCAGAACCCCGCGAAAATAAATACCATATTTACCAACAAAATCATAAGTTTGTTCGGGAGCACGGCGTGATTTATCGCCATAATGAAATTTGGCAGCAAATCACCACCAAAGGGCAAGAACCGCTCACACTCAGCGACTGCTGTTTATACCGCAATAAAGTGGTGGTGAAATACCCACTGGATGAATCTCAATTGAGTGATGCGGGTTAATACGAGCATAATTAGGAATATGTTACTGGCTTTTACCTAATTAATTCGTTTAGAATCCCCCAACTAAGTTATTTCTTGCTGTTTTTCTGATAAAACATCCAAAATGAGGCCGTCTCGCGGACTAGATATGTAATACCAACACTTGATTTCTCAATTATCGCAGAGGCAAATCTTGCAAAAGATTTGTTATTTTTTGTTATTTCTGTAGAGAAAGCATAATGAATATGCAATCAAGGAAGTATGGTAGAACGTATCACTATCCGTTCTCACCTGGCACCACCAGCGACGATCGTATTAATAGCGATTGGTGGGCGCACATCCAAAATATTGAACAACTGGTTCATACTGAAAAACTCGATGGTGAAAATAATTGCCTGAATCGTCACGGCGTATTTGCCCGTTCTCACGGCGCTCCGACCCAGTCGGCATGGTCGCAGCAAATCCGTCAGCGTTGGCAATTAATTAAAGACGATCTGGGTGATATCGAATTGTTTGGCGAAAATCTGTATGCCGTGCACTCCATCGAATATCAACATATCGAAGATTATTTTTACGTGTTTGCGGTGCGCCAAGGGGATTATTGGCTAAGTTGGGATGAAGTGAAGTTTTACGCATCACTGTTTGATTTCCCAACCGTACCTGAGCTTCATTTGGCTATCGATAAAACCCTCACTGCTCAGCAGTACAGCAGCGGATTAATCGCCGCGGCAGGGGAAGATAGCCAATTTATTGCACGGGATACCCATACCGGAAAACCGTGCAGTATGGAAGGTATAGTGACACGTAATCGCCAAGGTTTTGCCGTGGATGATTTTATCCAGCACGTTTTTAAGTATGTGCGCAAAAACCATGTAAAAACCGATATCCACTGGAAACGAAATTGGCAGCGCGCAAGATTAGCGTTTGAAATGCAAGGAGATGACCAATGAGTTGGCAACTAACAAAACAACGAGAATGGTCACAACTTGCTGAACAGTTTGAATTTGTGCGTGATATGCATGGCGTCCCTCAAGATGCGATACACCATGCGGAAGGGGATGTGGCTATCCATACTCAAATGGTATTAGCTGCGCTGGAAGGCTTACCGGAATATCAGCAATTACCTGAAGCGCAACAGCAGATTGTCTGGACAGCTGCGCTCTTGCACGATGTGGAAAAGCGCAGCACCACTCGAGAAGAAGAGGGGCGTATTCGCTCACCAGGACACGCAAAAAAAGGCGAGTTATCCGCTCGCCATATCCTGTTTCGTGAAGTGGAAACGCCATTTGCTGTCCGCGAGCAGATTGCCACATTAGTACGCTTTCACGGTTTGCCATTATGGTTGATGGATAAGCCTGACCCAGAGCGAGCGTTATACGCCGCCTCATTACGGGTCGAAATGTCTTTGCTGTGTATGTTAGCGAAAGCGGATGCTATCGGGCGTGAATGTGAAGACAAAGCGGACTTATTAGCTCGCATCGAGCTATTTGAACTGTTTTGCCGTGAGCATGATTGCTGGGATCAGCCGAAAGCTTTCGCGTCATTGGCGGGGCGTTTTCACTATTTCCACACTCAGCGTGGGACGCCGGATTATCAACCATTTGATGAAGACGGTAGCGAAGTGATTATGCTGTGTGGCTTGCCGGGAATGGGGAAAGACCATTTTATTCAACAACATTACCCACAAACGCCGATGGTATGCTTGGATGAAATTCGCCGAATTCATAAAATCAGCCCAGCGGATAAAAATGCCCAAGGTTGGGTCGCGCAGCAAGCGAAAGAACAGGCGAAAGTTTATTTGCGTAGTAAACAAGATTTTATCTGGAATGCGACATCGCTAAGTGCCTCACTGCGCGAAAGCATGATTAGCCTATTTGCTCGCTACCAAGCCAAAGTGCATCTGATTTATCTGGAAGTGCCGTATAAGCAGTGGCAGCAGCAAAATCGTCAGCGCAAATATGCGGTTCCGGAAAATGTGATGGAAAGAATGGCGGGGAAACTGGAAATACCGACCCCTGATGAAGCTCATCAAGTTTCCTATTTTATCAATGGTGAATTTTTGAGTGAGCCGGTGAAGTAAGTTTTATCATCCTGCCTCTGTCAAAGAGGCAGGACAATCAGTTCGCCATCATGGCACAAAAACCTTTCCTTCAAATAATTTTCTAGCAGTACGAATAATAGAAGCTTGAATGCCTTCCGGTTTATCCGTCGGGTTACTTAGTGCTACCTCAAATTTGCCACTGAGATGTTCAATGGCAATCTTCTGCATATCCACATCACCTTGCAGATAACGCTCGATAACGGTACCTGAAATCACGCAGCCGGTGGCAATAGCAATTGCGCCCGTTACCGCTAATGCGCCATGGCATTTATGGGGCATAAAGTAGCGCACATTAATGGTGCCGCCGTGAATCGCAGGGGAGACCAAAATCGGTTTGGGGATCACTTTTTTGCTCACATCCCCTAACCCCATCATGGCGCCAGCTTGCAGACGAAGATGCTCCAGTTTTTGCATAAACTCGTTATCGCCTTCAAGTTGATCCGCCGTTTCATATCCCGTTTTATTAAGTTGTGGGGCATCGATAAGTACCACGGGCGTTGCCATATCGAGGCAAGAAACTTCAACACCATCAATGATATCGACCACATTTCCGGTAGGGAACAGTTTCCCTGTTTTGGTGCCACTGGCATTAAGAAAGGTTAAACCAACAGGGGCAGCCTGACCGGGAACACCGGCAATAGTTGCCTTACCGTTATATTCCACTTGCCCATTGGGGGTTTGAATGGTGGCGTTGATAAAGGTATTGGTGTTGACGTTACGCACCCTGACGGTGGTCACATCTCCAGTGATAGGTACTAACCCTTTTTCTAACGAGAATGACCCGACCGCACACAGAATATTGCCACAGTTAGGAGCGGTATCGACAATACGCTCAGTAATGGCGACTTGCGCAAAAAGGTAGTCAACATCTGCATCTGGGTGCGTTGATGGGCTAATGATGGCGACTTTACTGGTTTGCGGGCTACCGCCACCAATACCATCGATTTGTAAAGGATGACCGGATCCCATAATGGCTAAAATGAGTTCATCACGTTGTTGAATGTCGGTCGGGAGAGAGTCAGCGAGGAGAAAGACACCTTTTGATGTGCCTCCGCGCATTAATGTACAAGGAATTTGTTTCATCACGCGTCCTTTTTGAACGCCTTACCGTAAGAAAAATGGAGTGCGTTATATTGCACTCCATCTTTTTTATGGGGTAAGGGCGATTAGATTAAGCCCATGTTGATAAGAATTTCCCACCAACCTAAACCAATAGTCATGTGAACTAATAGGCTGAGGAACGCGATAATCCCACCAATGATCCACCAAGAACGAATATCGTTATAGCCTGCACCGAAGACGATTGGAGCTGCCGCGCCTCCGTAATGGGTTAAGCTGCCGCCGTAAGCGTTAGAGAACAGCAGACCCAGCGCTAACAGCATCGGCGGTGCGCCTGCAACCATACCAACGGTGGCGAAAACAGGGACCATCGCCGCCACATAGGCACCACCAGAGGCGAACAGGTAACGAATCGCGACGCTGATAAACATGATGACAAAGAACGCTAACATCGCTTGGTCACCAAAGGAGAGGTGTTCGCTCATCACATCAGCTAACCATTTGAAGAAGCCTGCTTTGGTGAGCACGCCGGACATCCCGATAATACCACCGTACCAAATCAGGGTGTTCCAGCCGCCTTTGTTCTTCAACACATCATCCCAAGTCACGACACCGAGGATCAGCGTTAATGCCATCACGGCAATGGCGACACTTGAGGCGCTCACACCGATTTTATCTGCAAATATCCAGCCGGATAACGCCAGCACAAAGATAATGCTTAGCAGTTTTTCACGCACGGTCATTGGACCTAAATCCGCTAAGCCTTTCGCTGCGATTTCTTTGTTATTCACCTTTTTCAATTCAGGTGGATACAGTTTGTAGATAATCAACGGAGTGAGGATCAACATGATTAAGCCCGGCACGGCAGCGGCTAATGCCCAGCCCCCCCAACTTAAATGGATACCCATAATGTCGGTCATCATCGCTAATGCCAGTGCGTTTGGTGCCATTGCTGTTAAGAACATATAGCTGGTGGTTTTGGTCACCATATACACGTTCACCAGCAAATAGTGACCTGCTTTACGGGGGGCTTTTTTCAGGATCAGACCCTAATGCAACCGCCACACTGTTGATGATAGGGAAGACAATCCCACCGGCACGCGCGGTGTTAGACGGCGTTGCTGGGGCGATAATCAAGTCCAGGATAGCGGTGACATAACCCAGCCCAAGAGTGGTGCCACCTAATTTTCCAATAAGAATATAGGAGAGGCGCTTACCCAAGCCGGTGATGACGAACGCAGCACTCAAGGTGAACGCGGCGAAAACTAACCACGTTGTACCGGATGAGTAACCACTCAGTACTTCGCCAACTTTGACGTCTTTAGTGCCTGTTACACCGATGATCACCGCACTGGCAGCAATCGTGGCTAGCAAGATCACAGGCTCGGAATAAGGTTTTAATACTAGTCCCACAATGGCGGCAAGGTACAAACCAAATAACAGCCATGCAATACTCGGTAGCCCTGCGGGCGTCGGTATTAAGGCTATGATTATTGGAATGGCTATTAAAACTAATAGCTTCCATATTTTATCTTTTTGCATAGGCTAATCCTTCAAGAATATAAAACTTTAAATTTCTTAAATCACATAAAACGAATATCTAAAATGTGTGGAAACCTATTTCTGGATATAGCGGTATCTTGAATAGTGTTATTTTTTAAATAAAACTATTGGTTAACGCTTATTGACAGAAATGTTATTAATGATTGAAAAGCAAAATCAGTTTTTATTTAAAAATTATTTTCTCTGGTTTTAATTAATCAATTTTGTGATGTTTATTCCTTTTTTAATGAATATTTAAATTGCTTTTATTTATGAAGCTAAATAAGCATTCGCAGGTAATCGCGCAAAAAACCACGTCAAAATTAATAAATCTGCGCTGCCTCCGGGACTTAGATTTTTTTCAATACACTGCAAGTCAAATTGTTGGACTTTGCTTAAATCCTGTTCGTCTTGAATTCCTTGATGTAACAAGCTGGTTGCTTGCTGTTTTATCCACAGAAGCCCTGCCATTCCACCGCGATTGGCGATGTTGGTATCGTCATTGAGACTCATCAGTAAAATCAGTGTATCGAGTAGGGCGATATCAGCCTGTTTACCATCTGCCAGTTGTTTCAGATAATGGGGCAGTGCGTGGGCTATCACCAGTTGATAACCTTGCTCTGCTTCCCCTCTAGCGCCAGTGAATCCATACTCTTGGAATAAACGTTGCCCTGCTGTTGGGTGCTCTGCGGGCTGTTGCAGCTCAGCGGTTAATCCTTGGCACATGTCAGAAACAACTTGGCTGATTGCGTTAGGCGTAACTCGTTTCTGTAACCCGAATAAACGTCCCACTGCAGTGAGCACTAAACCTAATGAAAAAATTGAGCCTTTGTGGGTGTTCACGCCTTGAGTGGCACAAAACATCGCTTTTTCACAATTGATACCGATACCGCGAATTTGGTGAAGTAGCTGATTAATTGGTAATTGACAATGTTCATAACCTGCACGCAAAAACTGCGGAAAGAATTTTGCAATTGCATTGGCACTTAAATGAAAATCGGTCAGTGCCATATCTTTATGGGCGCCAGTGTTGCATTTATCTACTAAACCCGGTTTAGGGGTTAAATTGACTTCAGCAAGCATTGCTTGCCAAGCCAGTTGGCTGTAGTGATTCACTACGTCATCATTTAACGTACGTTCTCGGTTAATTTTTTGCTGGAGCATGGGCTAACTCCTCGATACGACGCAAAATCTCTTCAAGGGAATGGCTGCGTTGGCGCGCACATACCTTGGCTTCATTGTCACAAATCAAGCAGCGCCTAGTCGGTAAATTGAATTGGCTGCGAGAATATAAAACGCCATTTGCATCAAAAACATCAAAGTCCCAAAGTCGGCCGACGGGGGATAATTCTTCCGCTTCCATTAAGGCTTTTTTGACCTCAAGGGCATCGGCATTGACGGCGACTAAACATTCCGGTCCGGTAACGAAAGGGAATGATTGTTGTGATAAAAGTACCCACTGCCTGCATGAAGCAACTTGCTTAAGCGCATTTAAGCCTTGATTAAAAATGTCTCTGACCAGTTGATTGTCTTTAACCGGTCCCGGAAAAACGACAGTAAATGAAATCAAGGTTACCTGATGGAGACCAATCCACTCTTGCTGACGAGCCTGACGGGCATCACGGCTCGCCAGCAAGTCAGGTAAGGAAATGTCAAATTGCTCTTGGGTATCAGGCAGTGGGTAAAACATGTTCTACTCCTTCACTTGATGGACAACATCAATCACAGAACCGTCACGATAACGCACCACGGCCACCACTTTATCGGTAAATTCGATAGGGTTTGGTGTGCCCGTTAATAATTGGGCGCGTTCACGCAACCATTGAATAGAAACGGTTTTGATGCCTTGGCTTTCTAGCTGTTGCTTCAGCTCAGGGCGTGCTGGGTTAACGGCAATACCATGGTCAGTCACCAAAATATCGACGCTAGAACCCGGCGTCACGCAAGTCAGCACATCGTCTACCAAGGTTGGGATACGACCGCGTACTAACGGCGCGACGATGATAGACAGTTTCGCCGCCACCGCCGTGTCGCTGTGTCCACCAGATGCACCGCGAATAACTCCATCTGAGCCTGTTAACACATTGACATTAAAGCGAGTATCAATCTCTAAAGCACTGAGTACTACCACATCGAGCATGTCCACTGAGGCGCCTTTAGAATCAAAGCATGCATATTGGTTGGCACTGATTTCAATGTGATTTGGGTTACGCGCGAGAGACTCGGCAGCAGCGCGGTCAAAGCTTTGCACGTCGAGTAACTTCTTAATTAAGCCTTTTTCATGGAGATCAACGATGGTGGAGGTGATCCCACCTAACGCGAAGCCTGCATGGATATGATGACGGCGCATTTTATCTTCGAGGAAGCGAGTAACCGCCAGTGAAGCCCCGCCAGTACCGGTTTGCAGTGAAAATCCTTCTTTGAAGAAGCCTGATTTTTCAATCACATCAGCGGCGGTACGCGCTATCAATAACTCACGCGGGTTGGAGGTCATGCGAGTGGCATCGGCACCGATTTTGTCGGCATCCCCCACACGTTTAACTTTGACAATGTAGTCCACTTCATCTTGCTTAATGCTGGATGGATTATGTGGATAAGGCAGAAATTCTTCGGTCAGCATGACCACTTTTTTGGCATTCTCCGCGTCGATTTTGGCATAACCCAGTGAGCCACAGCTTGCGTTGCCCGTATATCCGTTAGCATTTCCATATTCGTCACAAGACGGAACGCCGATAAATGCCACGTCGATTTTTAATTCACCGCTATGAACAAGGTTGGCACGTCCACCATGGGAGTGAACTTGCACGGGCTCCGCTAATTCGCCACGAGAAATGGCTTCAGCTAATGGGCCACGTAACCCGGAGGTGTAAATCTTGGTGACGACGCCATGGCGTATATGTTCAACCAGTGGCGAGTGGCACGCGCTGAGTGAACTTGATGCCAAGGTTAGGTTGCGAAAGCCCATTTCGGCAATCACTTGCATCACCATGTTGATGGTTAAATCACCGCCACGGAAAGCGTGGTGGAAAGAGATGGTCATGCCATCTTTTAATCCTGAGCGGCGGATAGCCACTTGCAGGTCATCACACAGTTTGCGGTTGCGCGGTTTTTGAACTTGCTGCTGAACTTTGCCGATATCTTTGAATTCACGCAGTAATTCATCGTCTTTAGGTGCTAAGTAGGCTGATACGCGAGCCTGACGCAATGTATTGGTTGTCATAATGTTCTGCCTCACTCTTCCCGAATGCCTGATAATGCCGCGCGCGATAACACTAAGCGGGCTCTTTCAATTACAGGGCTGTCTACCATTTTACCGTTGAGGGATACGACGCCTTTGCCTTCTCGTTCTGCGGCATCAGCGGCATCTACCACACGCTGTGCATGGTCGACTTCTTTTTGGGTTGGGGCATACAAGTTATGCAGTAACTCAATTTGTCTTGGGTTAATTAATGATTTGCCATCAAAACCAAGCTGTTTAATGAGAGCGGCCTCTTTGAGGAAGCCTTCTTCATTGTTGGCGTCAGAATAAACGGTATCAAAGGCTTGAATACCGGCCGAACGCGCAGCTTGTAAAATGGCGCACCGAGCATAGAGGAGTTCAATGCCGTCTGGAGACCGCTCGGTGCGCAAATTGCGGACATAGTCCTCGGCACCTAATGCGATGCCTATTAATCTTGGAGAAGCGTGAGCAATATTCACTACTTGAGTGATCCCCATCGGGGATTCGATAGCCGCGAGTAACCCGGTGCTACCTTCTTCACGCCCACAGCTTTTTTCAATACGTAAAATTTCGTTTTCAATATCAATAATATCTTGTGCGGTATCGGTTTTCGGTAAGCGCACAATATCGGCACCACCGCGAACAACGGCTTCGAGGTCAGCAACCCCATAAGCGGAGTCGAGGGCGTTAACGCGCACAATGGTTTCAATATCTTGATATAACGGGTGTTGCAGTGTGTGATACACCAAACGACGCGCTGTGTCTTTTTCTCGGATGGTGACGGAGTCTTCGAGGTCAAACATCAGGGCATCGGCTTTATAAATAAAGGAGTTACTGAGCATCGCGGCATTGGAACCTGGGACGAACAGCATACTTCTGCGAGTGCGGCTTTTTCTTTCCGGTGTCATTATTTATCCTCCCATGGCAGAGCATCGAGATCACAGGCGCGAGCCAGTAAGGCTTCGAGGCGAGCGCGTAGAACGCACTCCAATGCACCTTTGTCATCCACCACAATTTCAGCGCCTTGAATATCGTATTTTTCAATCATTTCAAGCACGATGGCATTGATGGCATCACCAAATTGTTTTTCAACACTGCTGGTGATCTGCAATGAGACCTCAAGAGTGTCTTCAAGAGGCTCTATTCGTACCATGACATCACTGGATTCGAGTGTGCCGGCAACCGCTGCGTGTAGTATTTTCATATTTCACCTATAACTAATTCAAGCTTGTAGTGCGGGGGTAGGCGACGGTGTCTGCGCTGCGAGCATCTCTTGTAAATAGTGATACGTGGCAGGGGGCACAATCGGCTTGATCGCCGCAAGATCTTTTTTAGCGAGCAGTTTTCGAACTTGCGAGGCGGAAACCGCCGTGCCGTCGATCACTGTCCGCGGGAATTCGACCAGTTCAATGGGTGGGAATGGCATTTCGTCGGTTTCCAGCCAGTAGCGCATGTCTTGGTTATATTGGTTAGTGACTTGGCAAAATGGTTCTGAGCCGACGAAACGATGGGTAATTCCCAGCGCCGGAGCAATATATTGGCGAAAAATCTTAATATCGATTTCTGTATAACAGTTGTTGGCTACAGTAATGTCTTTAATAAAATAACAAGGGAATGTAGCCCGTGAAATAATGTATTCTGAACCTTTATGAATGGTGAGGTTATTAATTCCTTTTGTGCCTTCTTCAATTAATTTCAGGCGAACTTTATACGGAAAACGGGAAGTATCTTCTTTGACGACAAATAAATGTAGCCAATCACAGTTCTTTGAGGCTTGTTCAATTAAGTAACGATGCCCCAATGTGAATGGGTTGGCATTCATCACGATAGCGCCAATTTTTTTTCCTGCTTTATATTGGGCTTTTAAACTTTTAATATAGCGATTTAAATAACAACAGCTATTTTCCATTAAAACCATTACATTGGGCACAGTAGCAATGGTATGAAACCCGCATTGATGAAATAGCTCTTCATTTTGGTATTTGGTATAGATAAATAGGTGAGTAGTATTATTCTCGTAAGCGAGATTTACCAATTCAGTCGCTAATTTTAAGGCTAAACCTTCACCACGAACTTCATCGCTAATAGCAACGCATTTAATGACATTCTTAGCGAGACCACCACAGGCAATTAACCTTTCGTTACGTGTGATCGTAATAAAGACGTCAACGCTGGCATCAATGTCTAAATCATTCTCTTTTAAAAACTGAGTGATATCATTGAGTTTTCTGTTCTCATGACGTTTTACTTGGTTAAACGTTATGCTGTCGAACATAATGGTATCCTGCATCTCATTTAGAGATGTATTAAAAATGTTGCTAATGTTAAAGTTAATTAAATAAATATTTTTGGCTTGCCGTTAATTACCTAAGTTCTCAATTTTTATTTAATTATCCTTTTCAATATTCATATTAAATACCCTGCATATAATATATTTGACCTATTTCATGTTTCTAAAATGAGTTTGTATTTGTTTAATGGTTTTAATGTTTTTAATTACGAGTTATGAACTTTACTCAGTGGTTTTAATGTGTTTAATTAATATTATGTGCATTACTAAGCGGACTACGTTATCTTTTATCTTCATTATTGGTATTTTTGCGTGTAACAATAATTTTACTTTTTAGCGAGTTATAGAGAGACGAGATGAAAACAGAGTTTTCACAGATCCCATTTAAAAAAGGGAATATTTTTTCATTCTCAGGAAGAGTCTTTCTTCTATTGTTACTAGCTTCAGTGTTATTGACGCTTGGATTAGGCAAATATTTTACGGATACCACAGAAAACCGCATGATGGCGAACATTCGCGTACTCGCCATGAGCCAAGCCAAAATGATCGCTTCATTAGATGGCATCGTCAGTACTGTAAAAGATAAAGATATTCCTAAGCTAAAAGTTATTGCCGATAAGCTCAATCAAGATTCCAGTTATGACTATGTCGTTATTGGTGATGAACATTCCGTTCGTTTATATCATCCAAATAGCGAAAAGATTGGCTACCCAATGCAATGGAATAAACCGGGGGCGCTAGAAAATGGTGAAAGCTATTTTATTAAAGGCGAAGGCTCCATGGGGAATGCAGTACGTGCAAAAACACCTATCTTTGATGAAAACGGTAAAGTCATTGGCGTTGTTTCCATTGGTTATCTCACCACCAAAATAGATACCTCATTAGCTGAAGTGTTTGTGCAAACGTCAGCAACATTTTTAGGGGTGTTGGTAATTTTGCTATTTCTATCTTGGGCATTCGCCCGATTAATTCAGCGGCAAATGCTTGGCATGGAACCTGAAGAAATAACCCAATTAGTGTTGGTGCAAAAGGGGATTTTTGATGCGGTGTTTGAAGGCATTATTGCCGTCGACCGTTATGGGAAAATTATCAATATCAACCATAATGCTAGAAAAATGTTGGCGCTGAGTGAGTCAGCTAAACAGTTAATCGGTAAACCGGTTTCTGAGTATGTTTCTCCCGCAGGCTTTTTCACGAAAGAAATCGCGAAAAACCATCATGATATAGTTTGCGAGTTCAATGGGTTGAATGTGATAGCCAGCCGAGTTGCCATTATGGATGGTGAGTTGCTGGCGGGAGCGGTGATCAGCTTCCGTAGCCAAAATGATATTGAATCCTTAAATGCGCAGCTTTCTCAAGTTCGCCAATATGTGGATAATTTGCGTACATTGCGCCACGAACATTTAAATTGGATTTCTACTTTAAGTGGTTTGCTGCAAATGAAAGAGTACGACCAAGCCTTGGCGTTAATTAAGGGGGAATCGGAATCTCGGCAACAATTAATAGATTCACTGCGAGAGCAATTTGCAGATAAACAAGTGGCTGGGTTGTTATTTGGTAAATATCACCGTGCGCGAGAATTAGGATTACAGCTTATTTTTGTGCCGGGTTGCCAACTCCGTGAATTACCTAACTCATTAAATAGCACGGAACTCTGTGCTGTATTAGGAAATTTATTAGATAATGCCTTTGAGGCAAGTTTAAAGAACGAAGCGGGTAATAAGCAGGTAGAACTGTATATCTCAGATGAAAATAATGAGATTGTGATTGAAGTTGCTGATCAAGGATGTGGTTTTCCCCTTGAGCTGCAAGATAAATGGTTTGAACGCGGAACAACAACAAAAACGGATGCTGTCGATGGACATGGCATAGGGCTATTTTTGGTGGCCTCCTATGTCAATCGATGTAATGGGGCGGTGATCATTGAAGATAATCAACCGTATGGTACTGTATTCTCTATTTTTATACCGAAAGTGAAGACGCAAAATGGCTAAGATAAAAATCCTCATTGTCGAAGATGAACTGCTCCTTGCGGAGATGCACGCGGAGTACATTAAAGCTTATCCTGCTTGTGATAAAGTCTGGCTTGCGGGCAATCTTGCGGAAGCAAGAAAAATGATTGAGTACATGAAGCCTGACTTGATTCTGTTGGATAACTATTTACCTGACGGGAAAGGAATTGATTTAGTTCATGAACTACTTCAGGAGCGCAATAGTGCGGATATTGTATTCACCACCGCCGCTAGTGATATGGAGACAGTCTCTGAGGCGATTCGTCTAGGAGTATTTGATTATTTGGTTAAGCCGATAGCTTATGAGCGTTTAGGGCAAACGTTAGATCGCTATATTCAGCGTAAATCGGTTTTGCAGGGCGCCAATAAAACCAATCAAAGCCAGATTGATGACATGTTTAATACCTATGCCCGTGGTGAGAGCAAAGAAGAGCTACCGACTGGGATTGATGCTATTACGCTTGATAAAGTGCTCGCGTTATTTGCAGTACCCGATGCGGAATATACGGCAGAGTCGATTGCAGAAACCATAAAATTAAGCCGCACTACCGCCCGCCGTTATTTAGAGTATTGTTTAGCCCAACGTAAGATTGAAGCGGAAATTGAATACGGCAAAGTAGGGCGCCCCCAGCGGATATATCGGGGTAGTCATTAGTTGCCGTAGGTAGACGATTGAAGTCTGCGTGAAGGTGTTTGCGTCAATTTCCCAAAAGGTTGTTATGAACGTACTGATCCTTGGCGCTCGTGCGCCGGCCTGTCTAGAATGGGCGCGAGCGTTTAATGAGGCAGGATGGACTGTCAGCGTCGGTGATTCGCTCAGCCAGCCGCTGAGCCGTTTTAGTTGCTCCGTGCAACATTATATCCGCTTACCTGAACCTCGACAGAACCCGATAGTTTGGGTTGAAGCCCTTGCGGCGGCGATCGAAAATCAACATATCGACCTACTGCTACCCACTTGCGAAGAAGTGTTTTATTTGGCCTACGGTCTTGAACGCTTGCAGCCGTTGTGTCGGGTGTTAACCAGTGACTTTCCACTGTTGCATCGTTTGCATCATAAAGGGGATTTTGCAGCCATGACGAACGGTTGGTCTTTAGCCGCTCCTGAAACCCATTTACTGACAGACAGCCAAGCATTACTCGCCTTCGCGGGCGATGCTGCAAGCTGGGTATTCAAACCTGCGTATTCGCGCTTTGCCTCACAAACCTTGATCCGTCCATCAGCCCAACAGCTAAATAAAATACAGCCCACTCAGACTGAGCCTTGGGTAGCGCAGCGATTTATCAAAGGACGGGAGTTTTGCAGTTTTAGTGTCTTGGTTGATGGTGATCTACGCGCCCACAGCTGTTATCACCCACGCTATCGAGTGGGCCGTGGCTCAGGGATCTATTTCCAACCGAGTGCACCAGAACAGGTACGACAATTTATTGAGTATTTTGGACGAGAGACCGGCTATAACGGACAAGTAGGGTTCGATTTTATTCAAGACAAAAATGGTTGTTTCCATGTGCTGGAGTGCAACCCAAGAGCGACCAGTGGTGTGCACTTGTTCGACAACCAGCGACGGTTACTAGTGAATAGCTTGAGTCACCCATCCGAGCAGATCCTTGAACCGACATTAGAGCCTCGAATGATCGCATTGGCGATGCTGTTATTTGCCGCACCACGACGAGCCCTTAGCCCGACGCTCTGGCGTGATTATGCCGCCGCTCGCGATGTTATCGTGCAAAAAGGTGACTGGTGGCCGTTGATAACACAAGTCGGAAGCCTCACGGAAATTGTTGCTCGGGCGGTATCTCGACGCTGTGGATTATTAACGGCATCTACGGCAGATATTGAATGGAATGGTCAGCCACTAGATGAGCGTACGCCATGAGATTATTGTTCGAAGATCAAATCGTTAGTGAGAACGCTAGCTCGAATGATAGCTTGGCTCGGTGCTATGTGCGTGCTTGTGCCAGCGAGTGCTTGATAGGTAATGTCAGCACGAAAATGGTGTTGCTCGATACGAGGACGCAGCAATTTCCGGTCAGTATCACGGACGGCAATGAACCCGACGACAACTGCTATGTGGTGTCCCCCCAAACAGCCTACAGTGGTTATGCCCGCGAGGAAATCAAACGCCTTGGTCACCCCTATCTGACTTGGCCGTTGAAGCTGCTGACTCAAGCTGTCGAACGCTTACTAAATGCGGGTAAGGTCAACAAATTGGTGCAGGTAAACAACTGGTTACTATCGACCAATCTTTATCCAGATGATTGGGATGTTACTGAATTACCGGCAATCACGGCACTGCTGAGGCAAAACTTTCCTGAGCATGGAATTGGTTTTCGTTCGCTTAATGATTTCAGTAATCGTGCATTGCGCCAAAGCCTACAAAATCACGGATACTTGTGTATACCTAGCCGACAAGTTTACTTATTTGATGGTCGGGCAGGGGAGCAAGCGCCGTTTCTCAAACACCACAATACTCGGCTGGATGCCACTTTATTGCGACGCAGCCCATATACCGTCGTACCTGGTAACGAATTGAATGATGACGATTTCAAAAGAATAGAGCATCTTTATAACCTGCTTTATTTGGATAAATATTGCACACTGAATCCCCATTATAGTGCGCAATGGATGCAGCAGGGACAGCGTGAGGGTTGGCTAGAAATCCGCGCTTTACGTAACGCAGAAGGGCGTATTGACGGCGCATTGGGTTGGTTTTCATCTTCCACTGTGATCAGCACGCCAATAGTGGGTTATGACACCGCGTTACCCCAACGGCTTGGGCTGTATCGACAATTGACTCGTTTGTGCTTGCAAGAAGCGGCTGAGCGTCGTCAGGTGCTGAATTTTAGCTCTGGCGCGGCTGAGTTCAAGCGCTTGCGGGGTGGTGAGCCGCAGATCGAATACAGCCTAGTCTACGTCGCCCATTTATCTTGGGGACGACGCCTTGTATGGAAGGTGCTGAGTGCTCTGTTACATGGTATCGGTGTGCCGATGATGAGGAAGCTAAAACTGTGAAGCCGTTTGAACATCAATGGTGGCCTGTGGCTATCAGCGACAAATTGCGAAACCAACCGGTGGCTTGCCAGCTACATGACACTCCGGTGGTGCTGTTTCGCGACAATGACGGGCATGCTGCTGCGCTACCCGATCGTTGTCCGCATCGTTTTGCACCATTGAGCGCGGGAAAAGTTTGTGATGGGCTGATTGAATGTCCTTATCATGGCTGGCAGTTTTCTGCCGATGGGCGTTGTACGCGAGTGCCTGGTACTGAACTTGCGGCGGGAAGTAAGCCGCTGCTTGAGAGTTTTCCTTGTTGCGAAGCTCACGGGCTAGTTTGGATTAGCCTGAGCATGGAGCGTCCGCAGATCCCGCCAGTTGCTCCTTCCGATAACTCGCAGAGAGTCGATACATTTTGGATCACCGATGAAGTGCAGTGTTCGCTGCAAGACGCCGCAGAGAATTTTCTCGATGGTTTTCACACCCATTTTGTTCACTCTGGCTGGATCCGTCACGACCGGCAACGGCAACAAATCAGCGTCCGAGTTCGCCCTCTGGCTGATGGCGTCGAAGCCGTGTATAGCGAAGAGGGCAAACAGTCAGGATTTATTTCTCGATTGTTTGAACGTGACCGCGGTGTCAGTATGGGGCGTTTTCGTCTGCCGTGTCTGGCAGAAATTGAGTACCGTGACCGTAGTGACGAGCTCAATCTGCTGGTTAGCGCTTGGTTAGTACCTTGTGGAAATGAGCAGTTACGCCTATTTGCACGAATAGCGACTCGGCAGGGCAAGCTTCCGGCAGTCATTAAACGTTATGTATTGAGCAAGTTATTCCGCGTGATCCTCCGTCAAGACCGCCAAATATTGGAAAAAGTCAGCGCCAATAAATTGCGTTTTCAAGGAACCTTACCGACACCGCTCGATGGTGAGCAAGATCTACTAGGGCCAAGTATTCGCCAATTACTTGAAGATGGTGAGCCGCTGATGTTTGAGGAGCGGAAGTTCTGTTTTCGGCTTTAAGTCACAGCGAGGAATATTGTATATGCTTTCCAGACATATTTGGAGCCTATAAAAAGGCTCTTTTCATAGGTTCAGTGCCATCAACCCCATCTCATCATTTTTCTCAAGTATAAGCCTTCAATTGTATTACTCAGCACTACTCATTGGTTTCAAAAGAAATAATTGCAGAAGTTTTAATGAGAATAAGTCTCATTATGATATTTTCGTACCAGTACAGTGTGATAGTAAATACGCGGTATGGGAATGTTCATACGTCAACACTATTCATGGCGTTGACGTGTGTCAACGATTTGTATATTATTAGCGCACCAGGAGGCTGATGAGCAAAAAGCACCCTAACAAAGAAGTACGTGAGGCTCTCCGTTATGCAGAGGAAAAGGGCTGGATCGTTGAAGACGCGACGGGGCATCCTTTCTGTACTGTTAAATGTGGAAATGCTGATCATGGACGAACTCACGCGATGAGCGTAAACAGCACACCCAAAAATCCGGAAGTGCACGCAAAGCAAATCCGTAGAATGGTTGACCGCTGTACCCCGAGGAAACCTAAGGGTTGATCCGGTTGTTTAAGGCAAGGCGGGTAACCGCCTTTTTGATGAGGAGAGCGGAATGGAACTCTACAATTTCACCCTAACGTTATCAGGTGTTCAAATGGAGACAGAGGGACTTGCGGGTGCTCTGTATACCAACGGCTGTGATGATGCGCTAATTTGCTACTACGGTAGTTCAGTGTATTTAGAATTTGACAGAGAAGCGAAAAGCTTAGATTTAGCAATCAAATCAGCGATTAATGACATTGAAACGGCAGGTATTGGGGCTGTCGTTGAGTCGGTGGACTCGGCTCTAGTTGGTTTGAGTGATATTGCCCAACTTTCCGGTTTAACTCGCCAAGCCATTGCTTTACTAAAAGACGGCTCACGAGGTAAAGGTGATTTCCCTTGTCCTATCCAACGTATTAGTGGTCAATCACCACTTTGGGATTGGTCAGACGTTGCTAAATGGTTGAATGATAGCGGCCGCCTCGACAGTAAAGGCGTTCAGGCTCGAGAACAGTTGGTGTGTAATGCACATATATTGAGTAAGTGGAACCTTGCGTTAAGAATGCGGTCATTTGGAAACATTAAAGAAGTAGAATCAATCGCATATTCACTTATTTCATAATATTTGATCTTTGAGGACGTTACGATGACCCACTTTTATCAACTAACAGCAACGAGCCTTGGTGGGCAGCGCATTTCTATGGCGGACTACGCGGGTAAGGTGGTTTTAGTTGTAAATACAGCTAGCCATTGTGGTTTTACACCGCAATACGAAGGTCTTGAAGCACTCTACAAAAAATATTCAGATCAGGGTTTGGTGGTGCTTGGCTTTCCTTGCAACCAATTCGGGAAACAGGAACCTGGCGGCGCAGAGGAAATCGAGCAAACCTGTTACATTAATTACGGTGTGAGCTTTCCGATGTTCGAGAAAATAGACGTCAATGGAAGTGCAGCGCACCCAGTATTTCGTTATCTAAAAAGTGAGTTGCCGGGGCTGCTGGGTGCCCGGATTATGTGGAATTTCACCAAATTCCTGATTGGACGCGATGGTAAACCGCTAAAGCGTTTCGCTCCGTTTACGACCCCTGAAAAAATGGAAGCGGCGATAGTTGCCGCACTTGGAATTTGAGCATTCGGACATTCTAGCTATTTCACGCAGATAATCTTAGGGCTATTTCCCTGTCCCCGAATTCTGTAACTCATTTTCCATAATCATCACTTTCTTTTGGGCGCGCTCGTCGCCTTGTTTCGCGGCGAGCCGATACCAATATAAGGCTTTCGTATCATCTTGCGATACGCCCATTCCATATTGATAGCACGCTCCGCTCGCATACTGTGCATCGCGGCTGCGTTGGTTGGCGGCCTTGATAAACCACTGGCAGGCTTTAGCTTGGTCAGCGGTGATGCCATCACCTCGAGCATAAATTAACGCTAAATTAAACTGGGCGGACACTTCCCCTTGCTGAGCGGCTTGGGTTAACCACTTAATGGCGGAAGCGGTATCGCGTTTGGTGCCTTGCCCTGCTAAGTAGAGCATACCTAAGCTATTTTGTGCGGGAGAGAAACCTAATTCCGCAGAGCGCGTAAAATACTGAAACGCAGCGGGGTAATTGACTTTGTCATACATCCCCGTTGCTGCTTGATAACCTAATAAATAGAGCGCTTGTGGCTGATTTTTCTCAGCCAGTGCGAGGTAGATTTGATTGGCTTTTTGGGGATCTTTATCTCCGATTACGCCTTTTTCATACCAATAAGCTAAAGTTAGCTGCGCTGCGGGTAACTGTTGTGCTGCGGCTTTTTCTAGCCAGCTTAATGCTTGTTGTGGATTTTTCTCTAACAGGTTTGGAATACCTTCTAGAGTATATTCCGCCATATTCATTTGACCAATAGGGTCGCCTGCGTTGGCTGCCGCTTCCATCCAAAGCAACATCTCTTTGGGATTTTTACCGATGCCAGCCCCTTGCTGGTACATCAGGGCGAGGTTGATTTGTGCCTTGGTAAAATTTTGACTGGCAGAAAGTTTATACCAATAGGCGGCTTTATCTAACTGACCATGAGATTGATAAAACATCGCTAAATTAAACTGAGCTTCAGCTTGCCCGCTATCGGCTAATTGCGTGAGTGTTTTTTCATCCACAATTGAAGAAGGTGCAACAGGGGCGACAGTTTTAGCATGGCTCATGTTAATAAAAAGCGAGCAAAAGATAATGAAGGGGAAGGTAAACTGTTTCACTGAGCTTCCTTGGGATGAATTTTAGCCATTTATTCCTAGTGGATAGGTTAACGGGTTGCTGTTAGCGGTGCAATTGCCATTCTTGCTATTCTGAAAATTATTTTTACGCATTAAACGAAGATAAATCATGATGTTATAAAAAAGATTAAAAATAATTAAAAAAAAGATGAACCTTTTAAGTCTATCAAGGGTCTTAATTACATATATATCACTGTTTGCTTGTGTAAACATTCATATATTTACCCTCAACATTCATTTCTTTACATGAAGTAATGCAATAATGCATCTATATCGTGTAGTTTGAATTAGTAGTACGATCCTTAATAGAATGCATTATGCCCAGTTTTAGTCGCTGGGCTTTTTTTTGCATAAAATATGACTCTTCTTGCAAATACCGCTTTATTTTTATTTCACTCCGCTATTTCGTTCGATAAATAAACACGTAATAGTGACATCAATAAATAATCACCTATCTAAATTCATTTTCTATTCAGTTTTTATTATCACGAAGGCGAAATATCCGCAGGGTGCCGCGCGGTATGTTTGTAGTGTGTATAGGGTGTTACTCTGCGAGTAAAATGATTAAAGATAGAACAATATGCTTAACATATAGTGAACAGGTGATTATTTAATGGGCGATAATAATTTCATGATTTTTTAAAAAATTGAAGTTAATCACGATAACGATCCATAGATGTAGTAATTAACACTAGCTAATTCTTTAGTTTTGGTGCATAAATAGCATATATTGCTTAATTGATTATTCTGTTTGGATTGGCATATATTCGCTGTAATGCTGAATAAATAATCAAATATGCTTTAACTCATTGAATTTTATGTTCGCGATTCATAAACAATATTTACACACAGTTTTGTTTGTTTTGAGGTCAGGGATTGATACTCCTCCTACCAAAAGTGAATCTTCTAAAGCTTGAATTCTTGAGACCATAACAATGCGAGGGTGCAGACAGCGTCCCGTGGTTTTTTTTGCATACGTACAGGTTGTATTAGAGGTAACTTGTGTCCACAACAAATAACAAAGAGGAAGTCAGTCTTAACGCGTTTAAGCAACCTCGTTCATTCTATCTCATCTTTTCTATCGAACTCTGGGAACGTTTTGGTTACTACGGTCTTCAGGGGATCCTCCCAATTTATCTCAGCCAAGTGCTTGGCATGTCGGAAGCGGAATCTATCACGCTATTCGCGGCATTCTCTGCACTGGTTTATGGCTTCGTTGCCATCGGTGGTTGGTTAGGGGATAAAGTTTTAGGGACTAAGCGCGCGATTGTCCTTGGAACGGTAGTGTTGATTGTCGGTTATGCCTTCGTTGCCTACTCTGGGCATGATGTGTCGATGGTTTACCTCGGTCTAGCTACCATCGCGGTAGGTAACGGTCTGTTTAAAGCGAACCCATCATCATTATTATCCACTTGTTATGACAAAAATGACCCACGTTTGGACGGTGCATTCACCATGTACTATATGTCCGTTAACATTGGTTCATTCTTCTCAATGCTGGCAACGCCATGGTTAGCCAAACATTACGGCTGGGATGTCGCATTCTCCCTCAGCGTAGTGGGCCTGATCATCACCTTAATTAACTTCTACATGTGCAAAAAATGGGTCGCAGACCACGGTTCAAAACCGGACTTTGTGCCTGTTGTGATCTCCAAATTACTGATGACTATCGTCGGTGTGGTTGCACTGATTGCGATTTCAAACTGGTTACTGCACAACTTAGGTATTGCACGTGCGGCACTGGCGGTGATTTCTCTGGGTATTTTAGTTATCTTTATCAAAGAGATGATGGCACTTAAAGGTATTGCTCGTCGCCGTATGGTGGTCGCATTGATCCTGATGCTCGAAGCAATTGTTTTCTTCGTACTCTATAGCCAAATGCCAACCTCACTGAACTTCTTCGCACTGCATAACGTGGAGCATGAAGTTTTCGGTTTTGCGATTGAACCTGCTCAGTACCAAGCCTTAAACCCATTATGGATCATGATTGGTAGCCCAATTTTGGCGGCAATTTATAACAAAATGGGCGATAACTTACCGATGCCACATAAATTCGCTATCGGGATGTTACTGTGTTCTGCGGCGTTCTTAGTGCTGCCATTAGGCGCAAAATTCGCGAACGAAGCGGGTATTGTTTCTGTTCAATGGTTAGTTATTTGCTACGGTTTCCAAAGTATCGGTGAGCTGATGATTTCAGGTCTGGGTCTGGCGATGGTGGCACAGTTAGTTCCACAGCGTCTGATGGGCTTTATCATGGGCGCATGGTTCTTAACTAACTCTGCGGCGGCATTTATCGCGGGTTATGTTGCTTCTATGGCGGCTGCACCTCAAGGTGAGATCACCAGCAAAGTAGAATCACTGGCTGTCTACAGCGATGTCTTTATGAAGATTGGTCTGGTAACGGGTGCAATTGCTATTGTGATGGTATTCACCGCGCCGTTATTAAACCGTATGACGCAAGAACAGCATTAATTTATTCTGTCAGTGATAAAATTGAAAAGGGCGATAAAAATATCGCCCTTTTTTAATGCATGATGATTCAAAGCATCCGCTATTTAAAATAGCGATTACTAATTAACTTCATGGAGCGGTTATTGCCGTTGACTAAAATGGTGCTCGCGCTGCGGCTATGCAGATCATTCGAGATACCATTCATCAGTACTGTTGGGGTGATAGCAGTTGCCGAGAAAATTACATCGGACGTATTCACCATCATATCCAACGTTAAAATTTCCCCAATTTCGATGCCCATCTGTTGGCAACGAATGGCTTCTTGCGCCGCTAACAGTTTATTTTGTTCGGTGTCTTCTTTGGCTTTGTTACGTGGAACAAGGCGAGCTTGCATGTCGCCACCTAATGCGCGGGCAATGGCTGCACTAATAATGCCTTCTGGTGCACCGCCGATACCATACATCATATCAATAGGGTGCTCAGGTAAGATTGTCAGTAGTGATGCCAGAACATCGCCATCAGGGATAGTGATGACATTAGCGCCAAAATTACGGATGGTTTTAATAATGTGCTGGTGGCGAGGTTTATCGAGAATGGCAATGTTGAGCATGGAAATGGGTTTATCCAATGCGGCAGAGAGAAATTCGAGGTTCTTCTCTAATGGATTTTTTAGGTGAACGGAATCTTTTGCTGCTGCGCCGACGACCATTTTCTCCATATACATATCGGGGGCTTGCAGTAATGTTCCTGTTGGGGCTGCCGCCAAAACGGCAATCGCATTGTGCTCATTACATGCCACCATACGGGTGCCATCAATGGGGTCGACTGCGATATCTAAATGATGTTCGCTAGATTGCTTGCCGACTTGTTCACCAATATACAGCATTGGGGCTTCGTCAATTTCCCCTTCGCCAATTACGATTTTTCCATGAAAATCAATCTCATTAAGTCGATTTCGCATGGCTTCAACCGCAGCGTTATCCGCTGCATTCTTATCTTGTTTCCCTACCCATTCAAACGCGGCAATGGCGGCAACTTCCGTCACTGATGCGATAGCAGACGCGAGTTCATCGCTAATTTTCATTTTGGTGTGATTCCTAGGACTAAAAAATTATCGCGCCTATGATACGTTTTTTGCGATCAACTTGGTAATTTTTTGGCGAATAAAACGGCGTTTTATTGAGTTTGGAGAGGGGGAGTTAAGCTGATGGAAAGGGCGGAGCGAACCCCGCCATGTGATATATCAAAGATGCATTACAGCATTTCGACGATGGTGATCCCGCCAATAATTGAAATCAATGCCGCAATGGTACTGAGTAATACGGTTCCCGCAGAGGTTTCAGTATAGGCTTTATTACTGATAGCTAACGCTGGTACAGCTGTTGCCGTCGGTAACACACCGATAATAAATGCCGCTTTTAATAAATCACTTTGTAATCCTAATGCGAGGCCGGTTCCAAGAATAAGCGCCGCCTGTACAAAGTTTTTCACAAAAACGTTAAAGATAATTTCTTTATTGATTGTGAGTTTAATACCTGAAAGCAATAAACCGAGGAAGAAGAGAGCCACACCACCTGCCGTTTTCCCGAGTTCATTGACTGAGTTTTGTAGAATTTCAGGTAATTTTACGCCACAAATTGCCAGAATTGCCCCTAAAACAGGCAGGAAAACTAATGGTTGAATAACGGCTTTACCGACAGATTTCAGAATACCGTTACCATTCGCGGATCCACTGATCATCAATAAGGTAAATGGAATTATGATGACGGTATAAATTAAGTTACCGAGAACCATGGCAATTAAGCCGGATGAACCGACAGTTGCCAGTAAAACCGGTGGTCCACAGTACGCCATATCCGGGAATGAAACAGACAATGCTTGCATCGCAGCATCGGTTTTATTGTGGCGGAAAAATACTTTACCGACTACAAAACCAATGACATAGGATGCAATTAACCCGACTGCGAGCGCTATCAAGTAATCAACATTCAGTAAAACTGAAGGTGGGGCTTGAACGGCAGCAAGGAATAATGCGAATGGTAAGGCGATTTTGACAACAAAGTCAGCAAACGCTTGCGAATATTCCCGTTTCACGAAGCCATATTTACCCGATAACCACCCTACGGCAAGACCGAGTACGATGGGGCTTAGGGCTTCAAGTATTATATGTAATAACATAGGTATTCCTTTGCGTTATTTAGGATAATACATATTTTTTAAATATATCGATAAAAGACAGTCGTTATTTGTTAAATAACTTATTGGTGATTTTGTCTATAAATTAATAACATAATCACACGAAAAAACACCTATTATCTGCATATTTTCTCTAATAAATAGAAAGTATCAAAAATGGATTATTGAAATTAATAAGTTATTAATAAAGTAATAGGGGATTCAGTAGCGAGAAAAAAATCATTTGAAAATGTGCTCTTAGAGACTAAAAATATTAAAAATGTACTATCATTTTATGATAGTTAAATAATAAGATGATATAATAGATTAATCCGTGAATACTCTTAAAAAGAGTTATTTTGTAACAGTTTGTTACCCACTGTTGGCAATTTAGTTATTCGTCTCTAAACTAGGATGATTATTGAATAATGTCGATTGATACTGTGTATTCTAAGATCCTGTTAACTAATCTTGGGTTACTGGCGTTGGATTAAAGAAGGAAACCTATTTGTGGATACATGGATACTCCTCGGGCTCATTTTAATTGCGTTTGTGATAATTGCCCCTGTACTGGCTATCATTGCGATTAATCGTACTGGTCGAATGCAATATCAAATTAACCAGTTAAACCAAAAGGTTGCCTCTCTAGAAGCTGAAATGACCCGTGATAATGGTCATCAGTCTACACATGCTATTAATGAAGAAAATCCAGTATCCCATCAAGTTGATACCCAACATAATGAGAATCAAGTGGATGCACTTAAAATTGTAGCCCAAGATCCTCTACCCCAAGCACCTCAAATTATGCCGCAACCGATGGCAGTTTCCAGCGACAAACAAGCTAATGCAGTTAACCCGATAGCAATTAATCCAAACCGTTTTGATAAACCAAAGCCAAGCCAGCCTGCATCATCTCAGAATAAAGCAGAAGATAAATCCATTTTTGCACATTTCTTCACGTGGTTAGTGACAGGTAATCCACTAGCGAAGATAGGAATTTTATTATTATTTTTAGGTGTTGCTTACTTACTGAATTACAGCGTACAAAATGAGATTATTTCACCTGAACTAAGGCTCGTCTTCAGTGCAGCAGGTTGTTTAGTTTTATTGGGTATAGGTTGGTGGTTACGCACGAAAAAGGCATTATTTGGCCTGATATTACAAGGTGGCGCTATCGGTTGCTTATACATTACCGTTTTTGCCGCTTTCAAGTTATACACCATGATCCCTTATGGGTTCGCATTTGTGGCGATGCTAATCATCTGTTGTGCAAGTATCGGGTTGGCATTATTACAGCGTACGATTAGCTTAGCAATTTTAGCGTCTTTAGGTGGTTATTTAGCGCCAATATTACTGTCCACTGGGGGCGGTAGCCATATCGTTTTATTCTCCTATTACTTAATGTTGTCGATAGGTATTTTAGTTATTAGCTTCTGGCAAGCATGGCGTCCGTTAAATTTAGTTGGCATGTTTATGACCTATGGCGTGGCAATATTATGGGGAATGGACAATTATCATTATGATTATTATCTATCATGCCAGCTATTTATTATTGCTAACTTGATTGTATTCAACGTATTAACTCAGCTATTCGCCTTACGTTTCGAACATAATAAACAGCTCGTTGTCGATAATACGCTATTATTTTTCCCACCATTAATGAGCATTACCTTGCAATTTGCTATTTCGGATGGCATCGGATTATTGCCAGCATTTATTTCTCTACTTATTGGCTTACTGTATCTCATTGCCAGCTTACAGCTTCATAAACGCTTTAATGCCGCTGGCAAGAATATGGCTCTAGGCAATATCATTATTGGGGCTAGCTTCGTCACATTGGCGGTACCACTCGCCTTATCATTTGAATGGACAACGATTGTTTGGTCATTGCAAGGCTTTGCTATGTTGTGGTTTGCCCTCAATCAAGGGCATAAAAAATTAGCGTTGGTCTCGTCATTGCTCATTGCTGTTAGTGCTTTAATAATATTAAGCGATTATCCATATTATTATTGGAACGATAATGTTATTTACATGCTACCAAGCTTGATAGCCGCTTGCTTCTTTGCGGGCGGGTTATTTCATGTGCACCAGAAAGAGGCGAGCTATTTTACCGCGCTTAGTTATGCTTTTTTGATCCTCGGGTTATTAGTCTGGTTAGCCTGGGTGCCTGAATTTACTGGTATGCTGTCATGGAACAGCGAAACGGAAAGCTTAATTATTTTGGCGGTAGTGCTGATCTCCGCGTGGTGCTGGCGTCTTGGCGGTCAAAAAATCAATTGGATACCATTAGTTTTATGCCAGTTCTCATTATGGGCAGTGGCTTATTACTATTTAACATTAGATTTTATTTATGCAGAAAATCCGATGGGGCGTGGTGAGGGTTCGCTGATTTGGCCTGTGATCTTGGGCAGTTCAGTTCTGTATGTGATGCACGCTTATCGTACCCAAAACCTGTATATTCGACGTGGAATGCACGTTGTCAATCTATGGTTAATTATTGGGTTTGGTGCGACGCAAGTTAACTGGTTTGTGGCTAACCTTCCGTGGGGAATGCACGAACTGGGTTACTTCATTTACATTATGTCGATAACCTTAGTGGTATTAATCCTTTACTGGTTACAACATAACAAATTTGTACCAATGCGCCGTAAAGGCTTGCTGTATTGGTATAGTTTATTACCACTTATGGCTGTAATGGTGGTGCTTTCATGTTGGTCAAACTTTGAAGATGGCAAACTCACGTTTTGGAGTTACGTTCCATTAGTTAACCCGTTAGATGAAGCAGGGCTGTTTAGCATTGCAGCACTGTTATTGATGCGTAAAGGTTTTATCGCGAAGCTAAGAAAAATAACGCCTATTGAAATTGGGGTAGTGAAAGGTCTGATGATGGTGATCATTGGATTAGCTATCTTCTGGTATAACGGCATCATTCTTCGTGCGACGGCTGATTTTGCGAATATTCCTTGGAATGAGAATATCTTATTTGATTCGCGTCTCGTTCAAACGGTTCTTTCCATTAGCTGGGCAATAGCCGCGCTATTTTGCATGGTGATTGCAGCTGTGAAGAAAAGTCGAACATGGTGGTTTGGTGGTGCAGCGATTTTCGCTTGTGTGATTGCAAAACTATTTCTTATTGATGTGTATGGGCAGGATGGCATTTCCCGTGCGGTCTCCTTTATTGCCGTGGCGGTGTTGATCTTGGTTGTGGGGTATTTCTCCCCATTACCACCAAAGCATAAAACGGACATTGAGGTACAGGATAAATAGTGATGAACTGCATGAAAATAGCCGTGAAAAAGATAACAACATTATGTGCATGGGGCGCTCTCTTTTCCTTAATATGCTTATTATCATTTGGAAGCTATGCTAGCGATTCTAAAGCCAATGACTCTAAAGCTAATGATTCTAAGCAAGCAAGTCCTTACGATTTTTATCAAGGAAAAGAACTGACCACACCGGATAGGAACAGTCCGTTCTATTGGTTAGAGCTGCCCGCAGCTGCTTATATGGGATCTGCGTATCCAGATACTCTGCAAGATATTCGTGTTTTTAATGGTACAGGAAATGAAATTCCAACAGCGTTATTTTTTGATACTAATAAATCTATTGCAACGACCAATGTTAAATTTAATTTTCAACGTTTAGTCACTCGTGCAGATAATGTGAATCCTAACGACGATGAGCAATTTGATAGCCAATATATTCTGGTCGAAGCTGAGCCAGGAAAAACAACCCGTATTGAATTGCCGAATTTACAACGAAAAGATAAAACCAACTATCAAGCCTATTTACTGACGCGTGATCAATTCAAGGACAACGGTGTTTTATCGACTTTAAATTTAGGTTGGGATCAGAACAATCAGGACTGGCAAGCCAAAGTTTTTGTTTATTACAGTACGGATAAGAAAAATTGGGTAAATATAGCATCGAATCAGCCTGTGATGAGCCTGAGATTAGACTCTGGCGTTGTGGCAAGTAATACGATTGAATTATTAAAAGGGGAAAGTACTGGGCCTATTGCACCATACCTAATGTTAGTGACGGTCAGCGCTCAAGAACATGAAATTCCACTTCTTAAATCTGTGACGGGATTGCAGTATGTGATGAACTCTTTCCATCGTCAGGAATCTTTTCTCTTTGAAGTGACAAACGATGGAATCACTCGAGAACAAGTGATTTATCGCTTGCCAACGCCGCAGCCATTGAATGAAATCAGCATTAAACTACAACAATCAAATCGCGTAGTACCGCTGAAAGTAGAATATATTGCCAATAGTGATGAGGAATGGAAATTGTTGGCGAATGTGATGGTTTTCAACCAAATCAATGATGGTGATAAAGCGAGCAATCCGAATTTAATGATCCACGATAAGCAAATTAAGGGACTCAGAATAACTGCATTAAAAGGTAGCTGGGATGAACTGCCACCTACGATTTATGGGTTGCGTGATGCGGTAAATCTAATTGTGAATATACAAGGTGCTTCGCCTTATTTGCTTGTGTGGGGAAATAAACAAGCCACCTTAGATAATGTTAACTACACTCAACTTATTGGTAAAAATGAAAGCGTTGAAAACGTGATGGATGATTTCCCTGAAATCACAACGACAGGTAAAATATTGGAATTAGGTGGTTTGGAAAAAAGAACCCAAGATAAGCCAGTGGAAGAAGGTTTACATTGGATGACTATCGCACTATGGATGTTACTTGTTGTCGGTATTTTCGCGCTGCTTTATTTCTGTTGGTATCTTTTCAAAGAGGTTGGGTCATCAAATAAATCCAATCCAGACGATCTTTAATTAAAAAGGGAACCTAAGGTTCCCTTTTTTGAATCTAACAGCATCAATAGAGGACAGGATCATGCCTAAAGGACAGTGTTTATGTGGGTCAGTCAAACTGACTATCAATCAGCCTATCGATACCGTTCATGTTTGCCACTGTGGCATGTGCCTAAAATGGAATGGTGGTCCTGGAATGACCATCGGCTATGAAGGCGAACCTGAAATTGAAGGTAGAGAGTTTATTACTCGTTTCGCTTCATCGGAATGGGCCGAAAGGGCTTTCTGTAAGCAGTGTGGTACGCATCTATTTTATCATTTGCATTCACCGTCAACGTATTACCTCTCAGCCCCACTATTTGAAGAAAGCAAAAGTGCTAAAATGGGAACACAGATTTATATTGATTGTAAGCCGGATTATTATAATTTTGTTGAAAAGACGCCAATGCTAACTGAGCAAGATATATTAAACCTGTTTACCAACAAATCCTAAACTCCAATCTTATAGCAGGTATTATTGCCTGCTATTTATCTTAAGGTAATCTAAACATTCATTTGTAATGTCAGCGTCAGAAATTTCAATTATAATTAAGCCATTCTATTTTGTTTTTTTACATAATGTTGAAAGGTTATGCTTAATCTAAGGTAAATAGAAAAGGATAAATTATCTATTTTAAACGTAGAGAGAGTAACCTGAGGGATGATTAATGAATAATATGAAAGGAATGCGCCATGCTAGTAATATCGCTTGGGTATTACAATGGGTTCTTAACGCAGGTTTAATTGTGCTTGCTGCGGTGTTAGTTTTCTTTTTAGCAAAAGAAACATTTACGATGGCATCATTAATGTTTGGAGGTAACCAAGAGGCTAAAGCGTATGAACTTTTAGAAGGAATTGTCATTTACTTTCTATACTTTGAGTTTATTGCTTTGATTATAAAGTACTTTATGTCAGGTTATCATTTCCCATTACGCTATTTTATCTATATTGGTATCACGGCAATTATCCGCCTAATTATCGTCGACCATAGTGATCCGATGACTACGTTGCTGCATGCTGGCGCTATCTTAGTTTTAGTTGTTGCACTTTATATTGCTAATACAGAAAAACTTAAACGAGAATAATCTTTAGATTAATTTATCAATCACGCTAAAGGGAATAATAATCATTTCTTTTAGCGTGAGCTTAAATAAATAAAAAAATGACTTAAACAATATAAAACGAGATTAAACATAAGATAAAATAAAATTTCAGGCAATTGGGTTTGGAATAAAACTAATAATATAAGCATTATTAACTAGAAGGATTACTTGATTTTTATTCTGTTAAAATAAAGTAAGAAAGTGTTTTACTTTTCTAAATGGGTTATTTACTGTGATAAAGTTTCTATTCTAATAACATAAGTAACTTGCAACTATGACAACTAAAACACTACCCCAGAAAAAGGGTTTTTTAAATCGCGTTGAGCGCATCGGTAACGTTATGCCAGATGTGACAATGCTATTTATTTACGCCCTAGTAATATGTTGGTTTTTATCCTATCTACTCTCATTTGTAGATTTCAGTTATCACCATCCTATTTCTAAAGAAAAAATTTCCGTTATTAATATGTTTCAGTATGAAGAAATCATATTATTTGTGACATCAGCGGTTAAAAATTTTATTAATTTCCCTCCTCTCGGAATAACAATTGTTGCAACCTTAGGTATTGGGATTGCAGAAAGCAGCGGCTTTATTAATACCGCGCTGAAAAAAATGCTTTCTTTTATTTCACCTAAAATGTTGACTCCAACAGTTGTTTTCGTCGGGATTGTCTCTCACGTTGCTTCTGATTCAGCCTACGTTATTTTGATGCCAGTCGCAGCAATGATGTTCTATGCCAGTGGTCGCCATCCTTTAGCGGGAATTGCAGCGGCATTCGCTGGTTTAGCAGGGGGATTCACGGCAAGTTATACGCCATCGATTATTGACCCGATTATGCAGAGCTTTACGCAAGATGCCGCGCAAATGTTAGCGCCAGGCTACAGTGTAAATGTACTGTGTAACTATTTCTTTAGCTTGGGCGGAACCTTCGGCGTTATTTTTACTTGCTGGTTTATCACCGAAAAGATCGTAGAGCCGTGGTTAAATAAAAACGCTCCAATCACCAAATCTGATGTTGATACTGATGCTGAGCAAGATTTAGGTAAAATCACACCGCAAGAGCACCGCGCATTCCGTGTTGCGGGATTAATGGTGATTGCATTAGGCGTGGGGTTATTTGCGCTGTTATGGCCTGAAAATTCACCATTAAGAGGCCCAGATGGCAGCTTAACCAGCCCGAAAGCACCAATTATGCAGATTGTTGTACCATTATTGTTCATCTTCTTTGCATTGCCAGGCATAGTGTATGGCTATATGACTAAATCTTTCACCTCGACCAAAGATGTGGTTAAGGCGATGGAAAATATTACCAAGTCACTGATCCCATTTATTGTGTTTGCTTTCTTTGCAGCGCAATTCCTGTATTCGTTCCAACATTCTAACTTAGGTACATTATTAGCCTTATCGGGGGCGGAATTACTGCGAACTTTAGATATGCCATCTGGGATGACGGTATTCGGGGTGATTTTATTAACTGCCGTGTTAAATATCATGATCACGTCAGCGACCTCAAAATGGGCGATTATGGCACCAGTTTTAGTACCAATGTTAATGGCTGTCGGAATTTCGCCAGAATTAACCCAAGCAGCCTTCCGTGTGAGTGATTCTGCGATGAACGTGAGTACGCCAATGTTTCCGTTCTATCCGCTGATTTTAATGTATTGCCAGAAATATTATAAAAATGCAGGTATCGGAACTTTATGTTCCATGATGATCCCATTCACTATCGGTTTATTAATTACCTTAACAGCGACACTGTATCTGTTCTGGGCATTTAATATTCCAATTGGTTTTGACAGTGGTTATACATGGCAGCCTGCGCAATAAGTAAAAGGTATGTGAAATGAAAGAATTAGGTAAGAAATTAGAAGAACGTTTTTATCGCTATGTGGCTATTGAAAGCCAAAGTGATGCGGCAAGTTCTGTTGTACCAAGCACAGAAGGCCAGCGTGAACTGGCAAATCTTCTGGCGAAAGAATTAGAGAGCTACGGCTTGAAAGATGTGTATGTTGATGAACATGCCATTTTATATGGAATGCGCCCAGGTAATAAACCCAATGCCCCTAAAATTGGTTTTGTGGCTCACTTAGATACTGTTGATGTCGGTTTATCTCCGGTGATCAAGCCGCAAACCTTGAAGTATGAAGGTGCGGATTTATGCCTGAATGTGCAGGAAGATGTGTGGTTTAAAACCGCGGAACACCCGGAAGCCGCCGCTTATGTGGGCGATGAAATTATTTTCAGTGACGGCACCAGTGTTCTGGGCGCGGATGATAAAGCGGCCATTACCGTTGTCATGGAGCTGATGGATAAACTGCAAAACGCAGATTTTGATTGCGGCGATATCTATGTGGCGTTTGTGCCAGATGAAGAAATTGGTCTTCGTGGCTCCAAAATCATGGATCTTTCTCGCTTCAAAGTGGATTTTGCTTACACCATCGATTGCTGTGCGCTCGGAGAGGTGGTTTTTGAAACCTTTAATGCGGCTTCTATTGAAGTGGAAATTAAAGGGATCACCGCTCATCCAATGTCAGCGAAAAATGTATTGTTAAACCCAATTCGTGTGGCACATGATTTTATTGGTTGTTTCGATCGTTTCGATACGCCGGAACACACTGAGCACCGTGAAGGTTACTTCTATATCACAGATTTAGCGGCAAACCCGAATGAAGCAAAAATCAAAATGGCGATCCGTGATTTTGACCGCCCAAGTTTTGAAGCTCGTAAGCGTTTCATTGCTGAAAGTATTGAACTGATTCGTACTCGTCATCCACGAGCGAAAGTGGAATTCAAAATAGATGATGTGTATAGCAATATCAGCGATTCAATCGGTGAAGATCGTACAGCGGTAGATATTATTCTCGAAGCGTTAAAAATTCATAATATCGAGCCAAATATCATTCCAATGCGTGGAGGCACTGACGGTTCAGCGCTGTCTGCTCGCGGAATTGTGACACCAAACTATTTTACGGGTGCGCATAACTTCCATTCTCGCTTTGAGTTTTTACCAATAACTTCATTTGAGAAGAGCTATTTAGTGTCTGAAACTATTTGCCGCCTTGTTGGGCAAAAGTAGTTCATACTGGATTTAGCTTTAGCTCGTTAAAAGTCAGAGTATTAAAACCGATAGCTGCTAATTATTTAGCGGCTATTTTTTTGAAAGAAACTCATTCAAGTTTTAAATGTTAATTAATGAATTATAACTAGAATAATAGTTTTAAATATTGATTTAAAAAGAAGATATGACTTATTAATTTTTTCATTTATTATCATCCCATTATGGCTGCAAGTAATAGGAGAGGTATTTGATTAATATAATAATTATTGATGATAGTAATATTTCGATTCGAGGTATTGAAGCGATACTCACTCGAAATACTCGCTATAAAGTTGTCGCAACGTTTCCTTCTTTAGATCCGGTGATCACGTGGAACCGGCAAAATAAAGCAAATATTATTTTGATTAATCGAGAACATTGCCATTTCGATTCATTGAAAACCTTCACGACAATCCGTCGTACTCAACCTGATGTAGGGCTCATTATCTTCAATGTGCGTCATAATGATATGTTTGTTGTGAAAGCGTTGGATATTGGCATTTTTGGCATACTGAGCGCTAGTATTGCAGAAGAAGAGCTAATTGAAGCCTTGCAAATCGTGAATGCGCGTCAACGAATTATCTCTCCTGATATTGCTCAACAACTGGCTTTACAAAGATTAAATCAACGTGAACAGCTAGATATATATGAATTGCTTTCCGCAAGAGAGCTGGAAATTATGCTCATGATCACCAGAGGGCTTCCGGTTAAGCATATTGCGGAGTCATTATCTTTAAGCCCTAAAACGGTAAATACCTATCGATATCGAATGTTTGGTAAACTTAATATCAGTAGTGATGTAGAATTAACACATATAGCAATCGGTTATGGTTTAATCACCGCAAAACAGGGTTCATCAGGGTGGAACAACAGTTTGATCCAAAAGTTTTCTTAAAAACAGTCACAAACCAACCCGGCGTTTATCGCATGTATGACGCTGGGGGAACCGTGATTTATGTTGGGAAAGCGAAAGATCTGAAAAAAAGGTTATCGAGCTATTTCCGTGAGAATGTCGGTAGCCGTAAAACAGAGCAACTCGTCAAGCATATCGCCTCTATTGATGTGACGGTAACCCATACCGAAACTGAGGCGCTACTGCTGGAACATAACTATATAAAGCTGTATCAGCCTCGTTATAACGTCTTGCTACGAGATGATAAATCTTATCCTTATATTTTTCTGAGTAGCGAAACACATCCTAGAATTTCAAGCCACCGAGGTGCGAAACATGGGAAAGGTGAATATTTCGGTCCATTCCCAAGTTCTTATGCGGTACGTGAAACCTTAGCGGTTATGCAAAAGCTGTTTCCCATTCGCCAGTGTGAAGATAGCGTTTATAGAAACCGTTCAAGACCTTGTTTACAGTATCAAATTGGTCGTTGTTTAGGACCTTGCGTGAAAGGTTTAGTGACGGATGAAGAGTATGATCAGTAAGTCAACTATGTCCGTCTGTTCTTAACGGGGAAGGACAAGCAAGTCTTAACTGGGTTAGTCGAGCGCATGGAAAAAGCTAGCCAAGAGCTACGTTTTGAGGATGCTGCACGTTTTCGTGACCAAATTCAAGCCGTGCGTGCGGTAACAGAAGAGCAATATGTGTCAGGCGGTGATGATGACCTCGACGTTATTGGAGTCGCATTCGATTCTGGATTAGCTTGTGTTCATGTTCTATTTATTCGCCAAGGAAAGGTTTTGGGCAGTCGCAGCTACTATCCAAAAATTCCGGCGGGGACTTTATTAGAAGAAGTAGTGCAAACCTTCTTAGGGCAGTTCTATTTACAAGGCAGTGAAAATCGCACATTGCCAGGGGAAATATTAATTGATTTCCCATTGACGGAAAAAGAGTTACTGGCGGAATCGTTGTCTGGCATTGCCGGTCGTAAAATTAATATTCAAAGTCAGCCACGAGGCACCCGTGCTCGTTATTTAAAACTGGCTCGAACCAATGCATCCATTGCGTTATCTACCAAACTGGCGCAGCAGTCGACGATTCAACAACGCATGGCTGCGCTGTCAAAAGTCGTGAATATAGAAAATATTTCGCGCATGGAGTGTTTCGATATTTCCCACACGATGGGCGAGCAAACCGTGGCTTCCTGCGTGGTGTTTGATAAAACGGGTCCTGTGAAATCAGAGTATCGTCGATATAATATTACGGGGATCACGCCTGGGGATGATTATGCGGCGATGCACCAAGTGCTGACTCGCCGTTATGGTAAACATCTGGATGAGAGCAAAGTTCCCGATATTATCTTTATTGATGGTGGTAAAGGGCAGCTGAGTCAAGCGCGGGATGTCTTTGATTCACTTGAAGTGGATTGGGATAAAAACCATCCTTTATTAATTGGGGTTGCTAAAGGTAGCGATCGTAAAGCTGGGTTGGAAACGTTGTTTTTAAAACCCGAAGGTGAAGGTTTTGCGCTTCCGCCTGATTCGCCAGCATTACATGTGATCCAGCATATTCGTGATGAGTCGCATAACCATGCGATTACGGGGCATCGCCAGCGCCGCGCGAAAGTGAAAAATACCAGTGCGCTTGAATCTATCGAAGGCGTAGGGCCAAAACGTCGCCAAATGTTATTGAAGTACATGGGAGGATTACAACCTTTGCGTAATGCGAGCATAGAAGAGATCGCAAAAGTGCCCTCGATCTCATACGCGCTGGCAGAAAAGATTTATAATGCATTGAAACAGTAGATATCTTAGGGCAACATACTAAGGTATCCGTCTTGGACAAAGAGTTAGTGAGCGCGATGAAATTAAATATACCAACGTGGTTGACCTTATTCCGTGTCATCCTGATACCGTTTTTTGTATTAGCGTTTTATCTTCCTGTCAGTTGGGGACCTTTTGCTTGTGCGCTGATTTTTGTGATCGCCGCTGTGACGGATTGGTTCGACGGATTTTTAGCGCGTCTATGGAAGCAAACGACCAAGTTTGGTGCTTTCCTCGATCCTGTTGCAGACAAGGTTATGGTTGCGACAGCATTAGTCTTAGTGACTGAAAGTTACGATGTTTGGTATGTAACGTTACCCGCAGCAACCATGATTGCCCGTGAAATCATTATCTCTTCACTCAGAGAGTGGATGGCAGAAATTGGTAAGCGCAGCAGTGTGGCTGTTTCTTGGATTGGTAAGTTCAAAACTACCGCGCAAATGATGTCGCTGGTGGGCTTATTATGGCGTCCAAATCCGCTGATCGAACATCTGTCTATTGCACTTTTATATGTGGCTGCAATTCTGACTTTCTGGTCAATGTTCCAATATTTAAAGGCTGCGTGGGGCGATTTGAGCGAAGCGTGATCGAAATGATTGAAAAAACAGCGAACGATCCAATTATTTCAATAATTGTATTGACTCGATAGGTGAAATCAGTAGAATGCAACGCATCGAACGGCAACGTGGTTTACGAAAATAAATAAGTAAATCAGCCAGTTTGAGAGCAGAAACTGAAAAGTGAAGCTTAAGCGGGAATAGCTCAGTTGGTAGAGCACGACCTTGCCAAGGTCGGGGTCGCGAGTTCGAGTCTCGTTTCCCGCTCCAAATCTTGAAAAAGACTAGGGTGTAAGGCGCGTTAGCAAAGCGGTTATGCACCGGATTGCAAATCCGTGTAGCTCGGTTCGACTCCGGGACGCGCCTCCAAATTCTAGCCCAGGTGGTGAAATCGGTAGACACAAGGGATTTAAAATCCCTCGGCTGTAAGGCTGTGCGGGTTCAAGTCCCGCCCTGGGCACCATATTTAGTGAATGGACCAATAGGTCCATTTTACTTTAAAGATTTAAACTAGTTAGTTAATAAAACTTAGCTACTAGATAAGCAGTAAAGCAGTATTAAAAATTTGGCCCAGGTGGTGAAATCGGTAGACACAAGGGATTTAAAATCCCTCGGCTGTAAGGCTGTGCGGGTTCAAGTCCCGCCCTGGGCACCATACAAAACTTAACTGAATTTAATCAGTAAGTTAGAAAAAGAAGAAGCCACCCATTGGGTGGCTTTTTTGCGTTTGAATATAAAAATAATTATTGGCTCTTCAATGGATTTTACGAATCCAATTTTTTGTCATTTTTCTCCCATTTTTATCAAGATCCCGAAAGACTAAGTAAAAATAAGTAAGTCAGACCTATCCCACCCTGAACTGTGCCAATATCTGCGTTTTAGAAAAAGGAGAGGGTGATGTCTAATATGAAAACTGAAATTGTGGTTGTCCGCTTAACCAAGCATGAGCGTGCGATGTTAGATGCGATAAAGACCACGCCATTACTTGCTGATTGGTTGAAATCGCTCGCTTTTTCTCAAGTGGAACAGCACGAAAAGAGTCAAAATCCTAAATAAACTGGTCTGTTCACTATGTTTCTTGCCTATACATCTTAAGTATAAGATGAATATCAGGTATATTAGTGTTCGATTGTAAGCTACCAAGAAAAATTACTATGATTATCAAACCTAAAATTCGTGGTTTTATCTGCACTACAGCTCACCCAGCAGGCTGCGAAGCCCATGTTCGTGAGCAAATTGCCTATGTGAAATCTCGTGGTGAACTGAAAAATGGACCGAAAAAGGTTCTGGTAATTGGTGCATCCACTGGTTATGGTCTGGCTTCACGCATCAATGCGGCTTTTGGCAGCGGTGCAGCGACCATCGGTGTTTTCTTTGAAAAGCCGGGCAGTGAGAGCAAAACAGGTTCCGCAGGCTGGTACAACGCCGCTGGTTTTGACAAAGCAGCGAAAGAAGCGGGTCTGTATGCGAAAAGCATCAACGGTGATGCATTCTCCAATGAATGCCGTCAAACCGTAATCGACTTGATTAAACAAGATTTAGGTCAAATCGATTTAGTGGTTTATTCACTGGCTTCTCCAGTGCGTAAAATGCCTGAAACGGGTGAAGTTGTACGTTCAGCATTAAAACCAATTGGTGAACCGTACAAATCTGTTGCGCTGGATACCAACAAAGATGTGCTGATCGAAGCCGTTGTTGAACCTGCCAACGAGCAAGAAATCGAAGACACCGTGAAAGTGATGGGCGGTCAAGATTGGGAATTGTGGATGAACGCATTAGCGGATGCTGGTGTTCTGGCTGACAATGCTCAATCCGTTGCTTACTCCTATATCGGTACTGATTTAACGTGGCCAATCTACTGGCACGGTACATTAGGTAAAGCGAAAGAAGATTTAGATCGCGCAGCCCATGCTATCAATGAAAAAATGGCGAAGAAAGGCGGTTCCGCACATGTTGCTGTACTGAAATCTGTGGTCACTCAAGCATCTTCAGCAATTCCTGTAATGCCTCTTTATATCTCAATCGTGTTCAAAATCATGAAAGAGCAGGGCATTCATGAAGGTTGTATCGAGCAAATTCAACGTCTGTTCGCAACTAAATTATTCAGCGGTGAAACACCAGAAACTGACGAGAAAAACCGTCTGCGCCTGGATGACTGGGAACTGCGTGATGATGTGCAAGAAACTTGTCGTCAAATCTGGAAACAGCTTAACGACGACAACATCAATGCACTGACTGATTATCAAGGCTACAAAGCTGAATTCTTACGTTTATTCGGATTTGGCTTAGATGGCGTTGATTACGAAGCAGACTTAAGCGGCGAAGCTAATTTTGAAGTGAAAGAATTAGTTTAATAGATAGCTATCTATTTCGCTGAAAACCCCGAGCACTGGTAAACCGGTTCTCGGGGTTTTATTTTTTTCGCTCTAGGATAATAATGACCAAATTGGCTTTTCATGGTGAGCCTCAAAAAGGGAGAGCAGGGATGTTGATTGTAGAAATGTTAAGTACCGGTGATGAAGTGCTGCATGGGCAAATTATTGACACCAATGCGGCGTGGCTAGCGGATTGTTTGTTCCAGCAAGGATTACCGCTGCATAGCCGTACAACGGTCGGTGACTCTCTTGATAGCTTAGTGGAAACATTTATTGAGCGTAGCCATCATGCCGATGTGGTTATTGTTAATGGTGGATTAGGCCCTACGAGTGATGATCTCAGTGCGTTAGCGGCTGCAACGGCTGCGGGTGTACCGCTTGTTGAGCATCCTGAATGGATTGCGGTAATGGAGAGCTATTTCACTGCTCGAGGGCGCGAAATGCCGGCAACTAATCGTAAGCAGGCCATGTTACCCGCCAATGCCGAACTTATTGATAATCCAGTGGGAACTGCTTGTGGTTTTACGCTGTATCTTAATGATTGTTGGTTCTTTTTTACACCGGGCGTCCCTTCTGAGTTTAAAGTTATGATCAATGAACAGATCATTCCTCGTTTACGTCAAAAACTTACGTTACCAGAGCCACCTATTTGTTTACGTCTAACCAGTTTTGGTCGCAGTGAAAGCAGTCTTGCAAGGCAGTTTGACCCAATTGAGCTACCAAAAGAGTGTGTGTTGGGTTACCGTTCTTCAATGCCAATCATTGAATTAAAATTGACCGGACCTGCAAATCAACGCGATGCGATGGAGCAAATCTGGCAAGTCGTGAAAGCGGGTGTTGGTGACAATAAAGTATTTGAAGGTACCGAAGGTATTGGCGCGTTAGTGCGAGAATCACTTGAACAACAACAGCTTTCAGTTGTGACACACGAACAGTTCAGTGCCGGCTTACTCTATTGGACATTGAATGCAGCAAAAGTGCCTGTCACTCAAGGAAATATTGAAAAATTAGCGACGCATTCAGATTTGGCAGCCTTAGTCCAAACTGCAAAGAATAATCGGTCGCTAAATCAGCGTGAGATTGGTTTAGTCATTGGCGAATATTATGATGGAACTTTATCTTTAGCATTATCCACCCCAACAGGCAGTTATGCTCAGTGTGTAAATTATTTACCTCGCAATCACTCAGAACTGGAAAAACAGCAGGTTAGCGTGATGTTGATGTTGGATATGTTATCTCGTTGGCTAGATGGTCGCCCAATCATTGGGGATTATGAATGGTTAGAGCAAATTCAAGTGATGGAAGTTAACTAAAGTAATTAATGTACCGCTAGGATTATTTGCAAAACCACCCTCAATGAAAAGAGGGTGGCTAATATCTATTATTCAGTGGGTGAGATAGTTTCAATCATAAAATTAAGCCCAGAGATCCCTTTTTCACAGGCTTTATCTTGAAAAACAGAAGGGGCATTTTCAATTTTACGTTTTAATGCGGTAATTTGATTGGCATAAATATCTGCGCCTGCAATGTCTGGGTTATCTTTCAAATATTCGATAAACACATCCACATTCTGATAAAAATAGTCGCAAGGTTTATCTGTGACATCAATCTTAGACAGATTTTTTAAAGAATCAGGTAAAATATTATCTTTGGCCAACTCAATATATTCACCATCTTTTACTTGTTGAATTGCGTTATCCACCTTCGCTTTTAAATTAAATAGCATCACAGCGACAGAGATCAGCACAACGAGTAAAACAGCATTTGCGGCTAAACTAATACTCAGTAAATATTTTTTCATTTGCTCCCTCAAATTAGTCTCAATAACTGATGAATAATGTAAGAAATTTAAATTTTCTACTTAGTAATTTAGCAGCAATGATTCTAGCTGTAACTAAGACAATCCTTGAAGCTTAGCAAGTCATCACGTATTTATTTTATGCCGTTTTGTGCCTTTCAATAGTGGAGTGCTTTAATGGGAGCAATTGATACGTTATGATCATACCAATTTATAGTCATAACCAATTTATGTTAAGTTAGATTTTTAGCACATTATTTAACGAAAAGCTGAATACGTGAACGGCAGTTTAAAGGAAATTCAATGGACAATATCACGATTAAAAATGTTGAAGAGATAGAATTAATGCGAGAATCTGGTCGATTGCTTGCTAGCGTTTTTAAAATGTTGGATGAGTTTATTGTTCCCGGAATATCCACAATGGAAATTAACGACAAAGTCGAAAGCTATATTGTGAATGAACTTCAAGCGCGTCCTGCTAGTAAAGGCCAATATGGTTATCAATATGTTCTAAATACATCAATTAACGAAGTCGTGTGCCATGGTGTGCCAAAAGTCGATGAAATCTTAAAGCCAAAAGATATTATTAATGTGGATATTACCCTTGAGAAAAATGGCTTTATTGCTGACTCAAGTAAAATGTACGTGATGCCAGAGGCTTCCCCACTTGCCCGAAAATTAGTGAAAGATACCTATAATGCAATGTGGGAAGGGATCAAGCAGGTAAAACCAGGTGCTACGTTAGGTGATATTGGATCAGCTATCCAACATCATGCGGAATCAAACGGTTATAGCGTTGTTCGTGAATATTGTGGGCATGGTATTGGTCGAAAAATGCATGAGGATCCGCAAGTATTACATTATGGAACCCGTGGACGCGGTTTGGTTCTAAAAGAAGGTATGACATTCACCATAGAGCCAATGATCAACCAAGGTGGCATGAAAATAAAAACAAAAAAAGATGGTTGGACGGTCGTGACGCGAGATAAAAAGCTTTCTGCGCAGTCGGAACACACCATCTTGGTCACTAAAGATGGTTATGAAGTACTGACTTTGCGTGACGAAGAGCGCTAATTCGATTTAGTTCTAATACAGTTTTGCAAATCGCCATATTCACCATAAATGGAATATGGCGATTTTTTTCATTAAATTTAATACTTAAATTCTGAAAATATTCATTTATTGATGTCATTTCAACTTGGGTTATCGTTATTGGGTAACAGATCTGAAGCTTATTACTAAAATACCCACCAAAAAGGTAATTTACATAGATATTCCGCATTTGATCGTGTTATATATCGGCAAATAAACTTTTTTGGTGCCACGCATGTTTAACCTCTCTGAGTTAATTAACGATACGCCCATTGATTCTATTCTTTTATTTATTGTCACCTTCGTTTTATTAATTATTTCTGCGTATATTGGAAAATATATTTTTAAACGCCGCAGTGCTCATGAAGAGCTAGCGGATGATGAGGCAAAAATTATTTTAGGCGCGATTTTGTCGTTATTGGGTCTGTTGATTGGCTTTGTATTATCGATTTCCATCAATGGTTATAACAACCGCCAGCAAACAGAAGAAAACGAAGCAATTGCGATTGGAAATGCTTATCAACGAGCACAATTACTCAGCGGTGATGAACGAGCAGAAGCCTCATTGCTTATTCAACAATATCTTGAAGCGCGCATCGAGTTTTTTAAATCGGGAGTGAGTGATGAAAACAGCCAATGGCGGATGACATCTCTGACTAAACAAGGGCAACTCTGGGAAATCGGTGTGAAACAGGCTCAAGAATCGCCGAACCCTGTGGTCTCTTCAGTTTTATCGGCGTTTGGTGATTTATATGTTTCTCAACAAAAAACTATGGCTAGCTGGCGACACCAAATCCCGAATGCTGCTTGGTTCTTACTGATATTTTTCGCTGTCTGCTCGAATGTCTTGATAGGTTATAACATTCGAGGAACAAAAGGTAAAAACTGGCTTATTGTTATTCTGCCATCTTTGACAACATTGGCGCTGTTTATGATTGCAGAAATTGATATCCCAGGAGAAGGGGTGATCCATGTTACGCCGGATGATTTACTTTTATTGCAGGACTTCTTATTTAAGGATGGTGCTTGGCTGGGAAAGTAAGTTAGGCAGTGCAGGAATGATGGAAAACCCTCTGAGTATAAACTCAGAGGGTTGAAGGATTATCGAACGATAATACCTAATAAAATTCCGATAGCGCCGAAGTCAGCGTCACTAAAGGTCGTATTTGCAATACCGATGTCGCCGAGGACTGGCAGTAAGAATACAGGTAAGAAGGTAATTAACAGACCTTGAGCAAAGGCACCAAGGATAGCACCACGGCGTCCACCCGTAGCGTTACCGAATACCCCAGCCGCCGCACCTACGAAGAAGTGTGGTACAACTCCCGGAATAATTACCGTCATGTTCAGTGCATACAAAACAAACATGCCTAATACACCCGCTGCAAAGCTGCTTAAGAAGCCAACTAACACAGCATTCGGTGCGTAAGGGAAGACCACTGGGCAGTCTAATGCAGGTTTTGCATTTGGCACTAATTTATCAGAGATCCCTTTAAATGCAGGAACGATCTCGGCAATAACCATACGCACACCTTGCAGAATGATGTAAACACCCGCTGCAAAAGTAATAGATTGCATCAACGAGAACATGAACCAGTTTTTACCACCGCTCACTTCACGAACAAAATCACTGCCTGCAAACAAACAAGTAATGATAAAGATGATGAACATAGTGAACGAAATAGCGACAGGTGTATCACGCAGGAACAGTAAGCTTTTTGGCACATTCATATCTTCAGTAGAATGTTCTTTATTACCAAATTTGCTACCGATAAAGCCCGCTAACACATAAGATATCGTGGAGAAGTGACCAATTGCTACATCATCAGAACCGGTGACTTTTTTCATGTACGGGTGTGCAATCGCAGGGAAAAACACCATACAGAAACCAACAATTAGTGAACCGACAGCAACGAGCATAGTTCCTTCCATACCTGCGGTCGCTAAGATAACCGCAATCATCATGGACATGAATAAAGTATGGTGACCTGTCAGGAAGATAAATTTCCATGGGGTCAGGCGAGCAATCAAGATATTGATTAACATCGCAAAGAACATGATCATTGCCATTTCACGACCGAAGCTTTTTTGTGCAATAGACACGATTGCTTCGTTGTTCGGCACGACACCATTGATACCAAATGCGTGTTGAAAAATTGCGGAAAAATCACCTAAAGAACTGACAACTAACCCTGCACCGGCGCCTAAAATTACAAAACCCATGATGGTTTTGATGGTGCCTTTAATGCATTCAGTAACAGGTTTCTTTTGAGCAATCAGACCGATAAGTGCGATCAGGCCGACGAGTACCGCCGGTTCAGAAAGCACATCTTGCATCAGAAAACGAAAGAATTCCATGAAGCCTCCGGTTACATCGCGCCGAGTTTCTGTAAAGCCACGCTCAGACGTTCTTTCATCGCGACTTTATCAATCATATTTTCCAGAGCAACAATTTCACCGCCAACTTGTTGAGCAACTAATTGTTCTGCGATATCTGTAGTGCCGACAAAAATATCGCTGACAGTACCTTTGGCTGAACCTAAGTCAACGTGGTCAACATCAGCCGCAACTTGTAGGTCTTTTAAAATTGTCTTGATGCTCATTTCCATCATTAGACTTGTACCTAAACCATTTCCACAAACAACAGTGATTTTCATAATATTTACCTATGACTCAATTATTCATATTTAGCGATGATGTTAAGGATGTCATCTACGTTTTCTGATTGCATGATGCTATCAATATCTTCTTGGTTATCAAAAAGTTCAGCCAGTTTTGCAATCGCACCGATATGGCTGTTGCTGTCTGTTGCTGCAAGAACAATCAATAACTTAATTGGATCGTTACCTTCTGAACCAAACTCAACCCCTTGTTTGATGACGGTTAAACCAAGAGATAACTGGTTAACTCCGTCTTCAGGGCGGGCATGTGGCATTGCAATACCTGGGCCTAATACATAGTAAGGGCCGATTTTTTCGTGGGATTGAATGATGGCATCAATATAACGAGGTTCGATGAACTTATTATTAATTAAGGGATTACAGGCAATTTTTATTGCATCACGCCAGTCATTGGCGCTGTCAACCACCTGAACCACATTCGGGGTTAGTAACGTAGTTAGCATTGGTTTGGCTCCTGGTAAAAAAGAAATTCTATTAGATGTTTTAGTAATGGAATGAATAGTAGTGATCTATGGTAGCGCTATCTAGCTGAATTATTCATTTTCGTGATAGCGCTATCATTTTGGCTAAATATCGTTAATAAAATCATTTTTAGTGCATTTGGCAGTTAATTAACAAATCGGAGCTGTGATAAGTTATCGTCGTTGAATAATAAGTTTAGACGAAACAAAGTAATTTCATGCAGAAAACCCGAAAAAGAAAGAATACAGGCAGAGTCACATTACAAGACGTCGCGAAATATGCGGGAGTCGGTTCAATGACGGTATCGCGTGCTTTGCGGACACCGGAGTTAGTCTCGGATAAATTGAGGGAGAAAATCAATGAAGCTGTTGAGGAGCTCGGTTACATTCCCAATTCCGCTGCGGGCATTTTAGCGTCAGGTCAAAGCCGAACAATTGCAGTATTGATCCCATCATTACGAGACAATGCAAGCTCAGTTTTTCTGCAAGCTTTACAAGAAGTCTTGAATAAAAATAATTATCAAGTGGTGATTGGTAGTCACGATTATCAGCATAAAAAAGAGTCTGAGGTGTTACTCACGCTGTTGCAAAGTAGCCCTGCCGCATTAGTGATTTTTGGTGCAATGAATTCTGAAAGTGCCTTGGGGACTCTGAATAATTTACCTATCCCCGTAATTAACGTGACGGGGGATCCTGCTCATCGCTTTACACTCAATATAAAAAACAATTTAGGTGAAGCGGTTAGTTTTCTTACACACTATTTGCTGCAAAAAGGTCACCAGCGCATTGGCTATATTGGTGCACAAATGGACAGCAAAATGCAGGGGCAACAACTGAGTGGTTGGAATAACACACTGTTAAAGAATAACTTAAGTGCTGAGCAAAGTATTACGACGCCGTATGTGGCCACCATGGACTTTGGTCGGCAGGCGATTAGTGAAATGTTGACCCGTCAACCAGAATTAGAAGCCGTGATTTGTAGCCATGAAATGATAGCGTTAGGGGTCATGTTTGAATGTCAGCGGCGCCTAATCAAAATTCCGAAGATGTTGGCAGTGGTGTGCGTTGAAGGGTCGGAAAATTGTGATCATATTCATCCATCGCTCACATCAGTGCGCATTGATTACAGTAAAATGGCGCGAGAGACCGCGAAAAAACTCTTAAAATGGTTAGGGGATACGGAAGAAAGTTTTGCCGATGTTCAGGATGAAATTGTCTTCCCTTATAAATTTGAGGCAAGACAAAGTGGCTAGAAATCAATGTATTTGTTGCACTATATTGTGTATTCGGTCACAGAATCACGTAAAGGTCAAAAGTTATTTTTAATCTCGAAATAAGAATGCTGTAGAGGTCACTGTTTATTTATTCTTCTGTGCTAATTTCCTCCTTATATCTATCGTGCATGTTCGGATTTTACGCAGAGATAGATGCTTTGTTTAACTTGAGATAGTTATTACACTGGGGATAAGTACATTATGAAATCAATAAAAACACTCGTGTCTGCCGCAATTTTAGTTTCGTGTGGTGCGACAGCGGCAACAACAGGTTCTGAAGTTTTAATGGTACAAAATGGTGGAACGCCGAATAAGGTGTATTCTGCAAATAAACCAACGATCAAAGTTGCTACTTATAATATTGGTAAAAATGAGTTGGCGGCGGATGTCGCTAATTTAGATGAATTGAGCAAAGCGATCGCTAAGATTGATGCGGATGTTATTGTCTTAACTGAAATTGACAATAAAACTGCACGTAGTAAGAAAGTGAACCAACTAGAGGAAATTGCCAAAGCAAACAAAATGGATTTTGCGTTTGGTAAGGCACTCGATTTTGATGGTGGTGAATATGGTGTAGGAATTTTATCAAAATATAAAATTGAGAAATCCCAAGTTGTGAATTTACCATCAGGCGGAGCAGAGCAGCGAGTGGTATTATTATCACAAATTACAAAACCTGGTTTTGACTCACCCATTATTATCATGGGAACTCACTTAGACTGGCAGAAAGATCCTACCATCCGCATAGGTCAAGTTCGCCATATTCTCGATGCGACGATTGGTGATACCGAAACAGGTTTTGATAATATTGCTGCCTCCATCAAAATCCTCGCAGGGGATTTTAACTCAACCGCAAAAGAGCAACCTATTCAGGAAATCAGCTATTTTTGGGATCCAGTTGAGAAAAAAGGGGTGAATTATCGCACATGGCCTGCTGTTAACCCTGCCATAGATATCGACCATATCTTTACCTATAAAGGTCAGGTTTGGGATGTGAAAACCATGACAATTCCAACAGACAGTAAAGACTTTCAATGGTCAAAAGTCAGTGACCATTTGCCGGTTATTGCAGAACTTGAGTTACAAGAACAGTAGTTATTGGGATAGTGGACAGGCCTCTATTTGAGGTCTGTTTTTATTAGAATCACTTACTTTTGCAGTAATTTTTGGCGCTGAATATAACGGACTTGAGCTATCCCTAAGTACTCTTCAATAGCGGCGTAAATGCGTGAGCTTAATGCGTGAAAATCCGCTTCATTTTCTAAGGCGGGTTTAGTTAATATAATGAATTCATACATAAATTCTTTAATTGTCGAGAATTTATTGGCGACGTTTTCATAGTAATATTGATAAACATAGGACTCTTGAGAATGGCTGAGTTCGGTATTATTTTTGATGTTGTTGGTTGCCAACAACAGTAGCTGAGTATTTGTCATTGTGAGCCCTGTTTTGTTTTTTTGACCCGTTTTTGGTTTTTCAACCTGATATCGGTTTTCGATTTTTTAACTTATTTTCGATGCTGGAAATAGTACACAAGTTAATATAAATATTTTATCAAAATTAGTCGGATAATTTTAGTTTTTGGTTTTTAAATTAAAGGTTAAATAGCATTGTACATTATATCATTATGTTAGCGATTTATTTCACTGAAAGAACATTGCAGAATGAAAATCATAATCTAATTTATTTAAATGTTAATAATTTTCTATCATATTAAAATATATGAATATAGTCATTATTTTGGGTTTTGCTGCTAAGTAGCTTTGCTTTCCCCCTATATTTCACGGGCTTTTTGTGTGTTTTTTGTTCGGTGAGTGAAAGTGTTAAAATAAAGTATCATGTAATTCTTAAAATTGTTTATCATTGGATTTCCCTATTAATAATATAGGCGATTTCGCTCAATTAAATTATATTAATGTATTTTATTTGATTAAATAAACCTATTTAATTTCTCCCTAATAAAAAAGGGAATAAGATAAACTTATTCCCTTGATAATATGCTGAAATACAATATTTAACCTTTCAATTCTCTAGCACATTGTTGTAAATGCTGGAAAGAAGTGAACCGAGTTTGATGATGTAATTTAAATTGCTCATTAGGCTGATATGTTAAATCAATATTTGCAAATTGAGCCATTGCTTGTGCAACATTCTCACAAACACCTCCTGCGACAGCACCCAAAATAGCAGAGCCCAGTAATACTGGTTCATCCGCTTGAGTTGAAATCACAGGAACACCACAGGTATCCGCTAGAAGTTGGCGGATCAGAGGGTGCTGACCAGCACCACCACTGATAGCGATGTTTTGGATAACGGCGCCTGATTGCGCCTGAGCATCAATAATTTGTCGCAATCCATAGCCAATACTGCAAACGCCAGCGGTATAGAAGGCAAGTAAGTTATCAAAGCTGTTATCCATGGTTAAGCCCGCTATGATGGCTTTCGCGTGGGGATCGGCGAAGGGGGCTCTATTGCCTAAAAATTCAGGAACAATATGAATACCTTTAGCTAATTCAACTGCTTGAGATGGGGTACCTGATTTTTCTAATACCTTATCCGCCAGCATAACGGGTAATGGTTTGCTTTGCTCTTTTGCCATCACTTTGGCTTGTGTAGCCATCGGATGTAACGAAAGTAGTTGGTCAATTGCCGCACCGGCAGCACTTTGTCCCCCTTCGTTGAGCCACATTCCCGGGACCATTGCAGAATAATAAGGTCCCCAAACACCAGGGATAAACACCGGGTCTTGGGTGGTGGTCATCGTGCAGGAAGACGTACCGAAAACATATGCCATATTTGCAGTAGCATCACCATTCACCCCAACTGTACCAATTCCACCAGCATGAGCATCAATCATCCCTGCGGCAACTGGCGTCCCAACCAACAGTCCCATTTGTTCAGCCGCTTGGGCGGTTAAGCCGCTTCCGTTTGGTGTGCCTGGTTCGACAATTTCTTGACCAATGCGAGCAAAGTTTTCGTCCGCTAATTCAGCGAGACCAATTTGGCGAAAATAATCAGCATCCCAGCGTTTTTCATGTGCCAAGTAAGTCCACTTACAGGTTACTGTGCATGTAGAGCGCGCTAAAGAGCCTGTTGATTTCCACGTTAGGAAGTCTGCTAAATCAAAGAATTGCCACGCATTATCATAAGTTTGGCGGCGATTTTCTTTTAACCAAAGAATTTTTGGGGTTTCCATTTCAGGAGAAATTTTCCCCCCAACATAATTCAATACTGGATGTTTTAGGCTATTGATGCGCTCAGCTTGTTCTGTGGCGCGGTGATCCATCCAAACAATAATATTGCGTTCAGGATCCTCACTCGGGCTGACAGAAATAGGTTGCTGGTTTTTATCTAAAACAACCAGAGAGCAGGTCGCATCAAAACCAATTCCTGCGACACGTTTCGCATCAATCTTGGCATTTGCCATTGCATGTTTCACACAATAACAAACGGCATTCCAGATTTCGTTACTTGATTGCTCTACGAAATTGGCTCCATCACGGTAGAGCGTAATATCGTGTTTAGCTGACGCAAGCATGTTGCCATGCAGATCAAAAATACCTGCACGGGCACTGCCTGTACCGACATCAATACCAATGACGACGTCGTCATTTTTACTTTGCGTAGGGCTGTTCATATGTCCTCTCACAATCTTTATGGTTATCGGTAAAAACTAGAGGTCAACACTGTTTGGCAGGATCACAAGATCACGGATGGTGATATTTCTTGGACGAGTCAGCATAAAGAGAACCGCTTCAGCGACTTCGATAGGTTGCATTAAGCTGCCATTAGCTAATGCTTCTTCCATTTTTTCTTTTGGCCAGTCATCCAGTAATGCAGTGACAACAGGACCTGGTAATACTGCCCCAACGCGAACTCCGTGTTGGGACACTTGGCGGCGAGTTGAATGGACAAACGCTTGAACTGCAAATTTAGACGCGGTGTAGATAGGCTCCCAAATCACGGGCACCATACCTGCGATTGAGCTAGTAAACAGGACATCCCCTGATTTTTGCTCAATAAAGTGTGGGAGAACGGCGCGTACACTGCGAAATGCGGCATTGATGTTGAGGTTTAATACTTTATCCCAAACATCTGGGTCGCCTTCTGCGACAGGACCACCGATATAAGCACCTGCGTTAGCGTGGAAAATATCTAGGCGACCCGCTTTGGCTAAAATGGCGTCCAACATGCCATCCACTTGTTCTGGTTTCATTAAATCAACAACCAGAGGAATAGCATTGTCGCCTAATTCGGCAACTAACTGATTTAATCGCTCTTCGGCACGGTCAATTAAAACAACTTTCGCGCCAGCTTTGAGTAGGGTACGTGCGCACTCAAGTCCAATACCAGAAGCCGCACCTGTGATGGCGGCAACTTTGTTTTCTAATGAGATAGCCATGATGTTCACTCCGGATAAGTTAGTTAATCAATAGGGAAGTCAAACTGAGTATTAGAAATTAATTTAATTTTAATAAGTTACGAGGGGATTTGGCGGAATGTATTCAGTGAGTGAGAATGCAGGCAAATCGCCATATCAACTCGATTCTAGGTTAATTTCGATGTCGCTCAATCGATGGAGCAGTATTGCGACTTTTACGCTTTGGTGTCAAGCTAGGAAAAAATGGAGGCATAAATTTGTGAGCAAGATCAGACAAAACAAGAAAACCACGATCTATGACCTTGCAGAATTGGCAGGGGTTTCAGCCAGTGCCGTTAGCGCTGTATTAAATGGAAATTGGCAAAAAAGGCGTATTAGTGCTCAATTAGCTGAAAAAATTATGCGAATAGCGCAAGAGCAAAACTATTCGGTGAATAAGCAAGCGAGTCTATTACGCAGTAATAAATCCAAAATTATTGGGATGTTGGTTCCTAAATATGATAACCGTTATTTCGGGTCGATTGTGGAGCATTTTGAGGAGATGGCGCGTGAACGCGGGTTATTTCCTATCATTACCTGTACACGCCGTGATCCCCAATTAGAGTTAGAAGCCGCAAAGGCAATGCTTTCATATCAAGTGGATTGGTTGATTTCAACTGGGGCAACCGATCCTGATAAAATTACGCAAATCTGCCACGCATCAGGTGTGCCGACACTCAATTTGGACTTACCTGGTACATTGGCTCCTTCGGTGATTTCCGATAACTATCAAGGTGCAAAGCAGTTAACGCTCAATATTTTACAGAAAAGGCAGCAACGAGCCGCATCCTCAGAATCGCTGGTGTTTGTGGGGGGACGGGAAGAGGAGCATAACACTCGAGAGCGAATTCGAGGGTTTATCGATGCTCACAATTCTTTGAATATAGAGGTTCCTCAACACCATATTTTGACTTGTGGTTATGCACCAGAAAAAGCCGAACGAGCACTCTCCATATATTCTTCCCAGCATTCGTTGTTACAAAAAGGAACACCTCCAGACATTGAACTTTGTGGGTTGTTTGTCAACTCGACCATTTCATTGGAAGGGGTGATGAGGTGGTTAATGAAAGAAGGTCATACGGGTGCGCATCAGCCGCCGATGGGATGTTTTGACTGGGATCCATTTGTTGCATTACTTGGGAATGATATTGAGATGGTTAAACAGGATGTTCCCGCTATGCTAGAGCAAATTTTCGCCTTGATAGAATCGGGAGAAAGCCAGCCTCAGCTGATTGAGGTGATGCCTGTCATGATAGGAAAAACAGAATAAAATAAAATCAGGCTTAAAGCAGAAATGTTAAGCCTGATTTGGTCTACTTAATATTTTTATTTAATGCTTTTATTTAAAGCATCTAAACGCAATTGATGGCGCTGATTATAAAATTTTACGTAGGTTAAATACCCCGCCAAAATCGTGGAGAGACTTGCCGTCGCTAATAGCATAAATGTCACCATAATTTGGTATTTAACAGCCTGCAAAGGATCGACCCCCGCAAAAATTAGCCCTGACATCATACCGGGCAAGCTCACTATCCCAACCGTCTTGGCGGAATCCACCGTAGGAATTAATGACGCTCGAATACTTTCACGAATAATCGAGGCAGAAGCAATTTTAGGTGTGGCGCCCAAGCTGAGCATTTCTTGAATTTGCTGTTGTTGGCTATTAAAGCGCTGTCCTAAGTTATTGAAGCAGAGTCCGACGGCAATCATGGCATTCCCGGCAATCATCCCTGTAATTGGAATCACTTGCATTGGGGTAAACGCGATAGCTTCAGTGAGAATTAATACTAGCAAGGTTAAAAATGTGCCTGAAGTAATCGCAATTAACGCGGTTGGAAATAGTTTATCGAGGTATTTACTACGTTTTTTCGCATTCCAGGCGGCGTTAAAGCAAATAAATAGCACCAATAAAACAGTGAGTGCCTTATGGTCAACGTGGAAAATATATTTGAGGATATAACCCGCAATTAATAGCTGAACAATGGCGCGGCACGTACTCCAAATAATATCTTTTTCAAGAGAGAGCTTCTCTTTATGGCTAATAAAAATAGCTACTAAGACTAACATGATAGAAAATGCGAGCGACTCATTGGAAATAGTAGGTTGATGCACGATTAATTCCTATTTTTCGCTATGGTGTACGGGAAGGGTAATAATATCGTCAGCATGGCCAATTTCATCTTGGTCATGAGTCACCCAGAGGACGGCAATATTATTCTTGACCGCTAATTGATGAATAAGCTCATTCACTTTGATTTTATTTTGTTCATCTAAGGCACTAGTAATCTCATCCAGTAATAAAATTTGCGGCAAGAATTGTAAATTACGGATCAATGAGATTCGCTGTTTTTCGCCGCCTGAAAGCTCATTAATGCCTTTTTCTAGGATGGTATCAGGTAGTGAAAAATAGCTTAAATCATCGAGGATTTTTTGTTTATCAAATGGTTTATTCCGTATTTGATAAGGAAAAAAGAGATTGTCATACACGGTATTACCAAAGAGTGTGGGCGTTTGAGTGCAATAGGAGACTTGTTGACGATATTTCTCTGGTGCAATTGCGTTGATATTTTCGCCAGCAAATAGAATTTCACCGCAACTTGGCGGGATGAGTGAAGAGACAATTTTTAATAATGTACTTTTGCCACAACCAGAAGGACCCGTGATCAATTTAAATTCACCTGGGTATAGGTCAATCTGCACATTATCTAAAATTATCTTCTGACCAACCTGAAAACCGATATTCTTAAGCTGTAATAAAGGCTGTTTTGTTTCCATATTTGACCTAATCCATCTAATTCTATTATCGATATTACGGATATTATGCGCCAATTTAGGGTAAATAGACACCGCGTTATCTGGAATAGGTTTGGCAAATTAGATTTGCATGAAGAAAATAGTTGCCTTATTATTTTAATCAACGTCTCGTTAGGAGATGGCATTCCTCCTAGTTTAACCGTCCTTGATGTGGACTGATGATGCCTACGTAAACCTTTTCATTTGAATGGGCGCGTAGGTTATGTGCCCGAATTTAGGGCATAAATGTCTGCAGGAGATTTTCCTTGCATTTATTCCCATCTAACTTGTAAGGAAAGTGGTAATGTATGCATCCCTCATTTCTATTGCTTTAGGTTCCGTTTTAGGTGGCTGGTTAAGATGGTTGATTGGCTTAAAACTGAATAATCTGCACCCTCACATTCCATTTGGTACTGTTTTCGTCAATTTAGTTGGCGGCTTTATCATTGGTTTTGCTGTCTCTTACTTTGCGAGCGCCAATATTAACCCTGCTTACAAACTGTTTATTGTTACAGGCTTTTGTGGGGCGTTTACGACGTTTTCAACATTTTCGTTGGAGGTGTTGGTGATGCTGCAAGAAGGGAAATTGGTGGTGGCATTTAGCACGATCGCGATTCATGTTCTCGGGGCTTTATTATTTACGCTGCTCGGTATGTTGTGCCATAACATGCTTTCTCAAGGATAATAGATTTTAATTAAGTATTTATTTTCCACCGATTATTTTCGTACGATTAATAGCCTATCCCTAAGTGTGAATAGGCTATTTTTGTTTCTATTTTGAGCAAAAAAAGAGAATCACGAAATAAAGCAGAATATGTTACCAATGGTGATAATGATGAATTTTTATCGTGATATAACTGCATCAAAATTGTGAATGCATAAAAATATATTTCAGGGCAATAGATTATAAATTTATCGTTTTCCCTAAGCTGAAAAAGTATGAATTATCATCGAATATAAAGCATAAAACATATCCTATTAAAAACGGAGCTGAATACGAAACTATCGCTCTGCATTTTCATTATCTTCCCTCATATATGACTTTTTAATCTACAGTTTTTCACTAGTGTATTTTTAGTCTTACACTGTAACTTAATCTATACATCTGTTTATTCAATGTTATGATGAAATTGTTGTTTAAATGTAATGGCTTGGATGGATATGTTCTATTTTGCTTTATTCTGTTCTTTATTTTGAATGAATAAATCTGACATATCAAAATTAATAGATTAAATAACTAAAACAGAAATAAATAAAAATAATAAATACGGGGAAAAACTTATGTCACAAATGTTAGCTCTGTTATTAATTGTCGGGATACTGTACATCGGGGATGCCATAGCAGTACGAACAAAAGCATGGATCCCATCGGTGTTTGTTTGCGCTGTATTATTCCTTTTAGGTTATTGGACATTCTTTCCTAAAGATATTGTGAGCATTGCGGGAATACCAAAGGTTGTCGCCGTGATGTTGATGTATTTACTCATTACCAATATGGGTACATTGCTCTCATTGAAAGAACTATTACACCAATGGAAGACTATCTTAATTTCGTTATCCGGTATTTTGGGGATTATTGTCTTTATTTATGGAGTAGGTCTGGCGTTATTTGATTTAAATACAGTATTAGTGGCAATCCCGCCATTAGTCGGTGGCATCGTCTCTTCATTAATTATGTCAAAAGGTGCTGCGGAAGCTGGGCTGGTGGATCTCTCAGTATTTGCCATCTTAATTTATGTGATGCAAGGTTTTGCCGGTTATCCACTCACGGCCATCATGTTGAAACGTGAAGGTCGCCGAGTGCTTGAGCAGTATCGCAATGGTACTTGGAAAGAGTCATTGGCCGTTGACGGTTCGGATGATGTCGAAGTCAAAACACTGGCATCTGAAAGTGCAATGCCTCGCATGTTCAAGCGAATTCCGAGCCACTATAACACCAGCTATTTCCAATTTTTACGCTTAGTGGTGGTGGGATATCTCGCCTATCTAGTCTCTACCGTTGCTGCACCTTATGTGAGCATCAGTCCGTTTGTTTTGTGCTTATTATTTGGTGTTATTGCCTCGTCGATGGGCTTTTTAGAAAGGCAGCCTCTGCAGAAAGCGAACGGTTTTGGCTTTGCTATCATGGCATTAATGCTATTTATCTTTGATACGTTAAATCATGCGACACCGGATATGTTGTTGAGATTAGTCTACCCAATGGTAGTGTTGATTGTGGCAGCGGTCATCGGCATGTTTATCGCGTCTTGGATTGTTGGAAAAATTCTAGGGGTATCAAAAGAGATGGCTTTCGCAGTCTCATTGACGGCGCTGTATGGTTTCCCCGCGGATTATATCATTACCAATGAAGCCATTAACGCACTGACCAAAGACGAAAAAGAGCGCCAGATTTTAACTAGCCATATGTTAGGGCCAATGTTAGTTGGCGGTTTTATCTCTGTCACGATGGTTTCTGTGGTATTAGCGGGGATAATGGTCGCTTACATTGTGCCTGTTGCGGCATAACGATAAATAGAATATTAGAATTTAACACGCTGAAAAATAATAGTTTAAGAAAGCGAAAAGAATAGAAAAAGGACAGAAAAATGGTCAATAACAGCATCACAGCATCCATTAAAAAACACACAGAAGCGATGATTGCTTTTCGTCGTGACCTTCACTCACACCCAGAATTGCCTTTTGAGGAAGTGAGAACCACGAAGCGTATTGCTGAAGAATTGGCAAAAATTGGTATTGAGTATCGCCTCACTGAACCTACCGGAATTATTGCGGACATTAAAGGCGGTAAACCCGGAAAGACGGTCGCCTTACGTGCGGATATCGATGCATTACCTGTTCAGGAATTGAATGATTCCCTTGAGTATAAATCGACAAATCAAGGGAAGATGCACGCATGTGGGCATGATGCGCATACCGCGATGTTATTAACCGCAGCCAAAGCGTTATATGAAGTGCGCGATGAGTTAAAAGGAAATATTCGCCTGATTTTTCAACCTGCTGAAGAAATAGCGCAGGGTGCGAAAGCGATGATAAAACAAGGTGCAGTGGACAATGTGGACAACGTGTTTGGTATGCACATCTGGTCTACGACGCCATCAGGAAAAATATCATGTAATGTTGGCGGGACATTCGCTTCTGCGGACTTGTTGGTCGTGAAGTTTAAAGGGCGAGGTGGGCATGGTTCGATGCCGGAAGCGACCGTTGATGCCGCAATCGTTGCCTCGTCATTTGTGATGAATTTGCAAGCGGTGGTTTCCCGTGAAACTTCTTCTCTAGACTCAGCCGTTGTGACTATTGGCAAAATGGAAGTAGGCACCCGATTCAATGTGATTGCAGAGAATGCAGTGCTAGATGGAACGGTACGTTGCTTTGATATTGAAACCCGTACTCGCATTGAAGCGGCAATCCGCCGTTACGCCGAACATACTGCCGCGATGTACGGCGCCACTGCTGAAGTGGATTATATCTACGGTACGCTGCCAGTGATTAATGAAGAGCGCAGTGCATTACTGGCGCAGTCGGTGATCAGCGAAGCATTTGGTGAAAATGCATTAATGGCAGAAAGACCAACCCCTGGTGGGGAAGATTTCAGCTTTTATATGGAAAACATTCCGGGCTGTTTTGCATTATTAGGTTCAGGTAACCCAGAAAAAGATACCCAATGGGCGCATCACCATGGCTGTTTTAACATTGATGAAGATGTGATGGCGTCAGGTGCAGAACTGTATGCGCAATATGCATGGTCTTATTTACAGCAAGATAAGTTCTAATAAAATAATGGGACTTAGTGCAGAAAATAGGCTGTTAGGGTTTCACATCATGATAATAGATTATTAAATCAAGCCTGAGTAATAAATAGATTGCTCAGGCTTTTCTTTTGTATTTTAAATCGAGATATTAACCGCCAAATCCCATTTAATTAAACGTTAATTACGAATTATGGTGAACAAAAATGGCGTCTCTAAGGCGTTGTTGCAGCTCAAAGCGTTGTTCTTGGGTTAGCTTATCATCATGAGAAAGCTGCATTAGCATTTCATTCATATTATGAACGGAGTTTTCATCTAGCAATAAGGCGACTTTGTTTGTTATTTCTTGATAGTAATTCACAGTAAATCCTCCAGCGTATTGGGCTAATTAATTCTGTTTATCAATCACCATGACTGCCATGGTGTTTGGTTCAAGTGCGCGCATAATGTGGGGTTCATCACCTCGGTAGTGAATATAGTCACCGACATTGAGCTCAACAGGGTTGTCGAGTGGCCCAACTAATGCTCTGCCTGACATCAAAATAATATGCTCAGTGACATCATGCATATGGGGTTCTGAAACGCGATCTCGGCCGGGCTGTGCAACAACCGTATAAATATCCCGTTGAGAATTAGGGGGTGCAGAAGAGAGTAAATAGGCCAAATAGTTTGCGTGCTCTGCGCTCACTGGGGTGCCTTCACCATGGCGGATCACAGTCACTGCTGCGCGTTTTTCTTCAATTAAACGTGAAAATGGAATATCCAGCGCAACACATAATGCCCATAGGGTTTCAATGCTGGGATTGCCGCTACCGGATTCCAATTGGGATAGTGTGGATTTTGCGATCCCCGCTTTACGCGCAAGTTCAGAGAGAGAAAGCCCACTTTTTTGCCTTTCACAAGCCAATGATTTTGAGATTAATTCGATAGGGGGCGTGAATAAGGTCAACTTTAACATCCTATTTGATTGCACTTAGCCTAAAGCAACGACATAATGAACGAATGTTTTTTATATCGAACGGTCGTTCTATGCAGACATCTAAATTTCAGTTTTCTATTCTCCATAATAGCACAGTGAAAAATATTGCACTGGTGTGTATTGCAGACTTAATTGTGGGAATTTCCTACGGTGCATTAGCTCATTCACAAGGTTTTGATTGGTGGGTACCGTTGATGCTGTCCATTTTTGTGCTAGCGGGTGCATCCGAGTTTCTGTTTATTGGCGTGGTATTTTCAGGGGGAAGCCCTCTGTCAGCTGCCTTAGCTGGGCTATTAGTCAACTCGCGCCATATTCCATTCAGTTTTGCCGTCAGTGAATTAACGGGAAAAGGGGCAAAATCGTTGCTGGGATATCACATTATGAATGATGAAAGTGTGGTTTTTGGCTTGGCACAAGACAGCGAACGCGAGAAAACCGCCGCATTTTGGTTGTGCGGATTAGGAATTTTAATCTGTTGGCCTGCTGGTGTGGTCATCGGAGAAATTCTAGGAAGCTTTATTCAAGATACCCATGCACTAGGGATGGATGCCATGTTTCCCGCCATTATCTTAGCGCTGAGTTTACCCGCGTTGAAAGATAAGCGCTTAAGACTCGCGGCGATAGTCGGGGCTGTAGTTGCTGTGGTAACAACACCGGTATTACCGGCGGGGATCCCCGTTTTACTGGCCTTGTTGAGTTTAGTTATCTATATAAGGAAATCATGATGATGGAACATCCTTGGTTAATCGTCAGTGGGATTTTTATTTTAGCGGTTGGGACGTACTTAATGCGGGCATCCGGCGCATTGCTAAAAGGGCGGGTCAATTTAACAGAACAAAATAAAGCCCTATTTTCAGCTGCTGCTATTGTGATTTTATTTTCAGTCGCGATGACTTCAACGCTCTTTTCAGGCAATGAATTATCGGATTTACCGAAAATAATTGGGGTGGTGGTGGCAGGTATTCTGACTTGGTACCGCAAGCCATTTATTGTGATTGTTTTGTCGGCTGCGATAGTCACAGCGGTATTACGCGGGTTATTTTAGTTAAAAAAAAAGCCCCTATGGCATTAGAGGCTAAAATTAGGGATATACCTAAACGTTATTGTGTCCATTAAGATACTGATTTTTAACTAACAATGCCAAAAGGTTGATGTTATCAGTGTAACAGGCACAGCCTATGGTTTAGGTTGACTCATTCTTATTTAGCTACGGGCGCCGTAGCAGGAACCGGCATTGGCATCGGTTGTGCTGGCTTGAATTCAGGCACTTCCACGACAGACATTTTCACCATGTAGCGTTTGCCATCTTCAATTTTAGGTGTATCGTTTGCCAGTTTTTTCAAGGTTTCATTAGGTTTGGTGGTTTGTTCAGTCACGCTATACACCATATTATGATGATTTCCGCTGTGATGGCGTGGTGATTTATTCATATCAACATTAGCGGCTGCGGCGGCAAAGCCGACAGACAGTAAAACGGCAGCAAGTAAACCTTGGTTTAATTTGTTCATCTTTTATCTCCTCATTAACGTGATGAGAGGATAATTCATCAATTAGATTTCCCTCGCAATGGCTTTTACCTGCTTTGACTGAAGCTCCATATTTCCTGCACGTTTTATCCTTTCTTTGCACATTTTATTGAAAATAATGAGATTATTTTACGTAGAGAAGATTATGTGAAGGTAAAGAAGATAACCCAGAAAAATCTCTGGGTCATTGACGGTTAGCACGCGATTTGCGGTTGCTGTGGCTCGAGAGGAGGTAAACCATAGGCTGCGCGAGCACGGTCGCAGGCTTCATTGTGAATGCCGTTATGCCACGATTGTTCGAATTCTCGGCATGGCGTAGGGCGCTGTTCATAAATAGAGCAAGAAACACATTCCCCGACGGTGCCACCAAGTGCAGTACAGCGGGTATTAGGTTTTTGGTTTGTACCTTGCATGCAGCTCATAAAAGGGGTGATTTGCTCTGTTAAATGTTGAGGAACTGAACCACCGCCAGCCTCAGCTTCTGCCCAGTAAAATGAGACACGAAAGTAAGCACAACAAGCACCACAGCTAACACAGGGATTATCTGAAGGATCAGTTTTTAGTATATGAATAATATTGGTCATATAAAAAATCTAACAATGAAGTTGATAGTTCCCGTAGGAAACGGGAGACGCAACACAGGCAGGAGGCCTAAGAAAATGTTGCTCAGTCACTATTATGTTACGCAGCTTTACGTATTGGCAATATTTTTTAGATTAAAAACCCAGTATTTCCCATCAAGTCGAAATAAAGTAAAAATTTCAATCTGTTGCAGTTTGATAAAATGTCGAACACAGAAAATAGCAGATACAAAAAAACCTGCCGTTTGACGGGCAGGTTTCAATGAGTGTTAGGAGATTAGGGCGATTAAACGTGTTTTAAATCACCATCGTCATCTTGATTGAAGATTGACTTGTCCGTTTCGCCCATTAACTGGCTAGTGACGGTACCTGCTGTCATTGAACCACTTACGTTCAGAGCAGTACGACCCATATCAATCAGAGGTTCGACCGAAATTAACAGCGCAACTAACGTGACTGGTAATCCCATTGCTGGCAGTACAATCAGTGCGGCGAAGGTTGCACCGCCACCCACACCGGCAACACCGGCAGAACTGATAGTCACGATACCGACTAAGGTTGCAATCCATAGTGGATCAAATGGGTTGATCCCCATGGTTGGAGCGACCATCACTGCTAACATCGCAGGGTAGATACCTGCACAACCGTTTTGGCCAATAGTTGCACCGAAAGACGCCGAGAAGCTTGCGATAGATTCTGGCACACCAAAACGGCGAGTCTGCGTTTCAATATTCAGTGGAATACTGGCTGCGCTCGAACGGCTGGTGAATGCAAATGTCAGTACTGGGCCCGCTTTCTTAAAGAATTTGATTGGATTTAAGCCAGTTGTCGCCACGAAGATGCCGTGAACCACAAACATAATAGCTAGCGCGACATAGGATGCGACGACGAAAGTTCCTAAGTTAATAATATCGGCTAAGTTAGAGCTTGCGACCACTTTGATCATCAGCGCCATCACACCGTATGGGGTTAAACGCATGACTAAGCGAACGAGTTTCATTGCCCATGCTTGCATCACATCGATAGCCGCTAATGCTTTTTCACCGCGCTCTTTATCATCTTTAAACAGTTGCAGCGCAGCTACCCCTAAGAAGGCAGCAAAAATAACCACACTAATGATAGATGTTGGGCTTGCACCCGTTAAATCAGCAAACGGGTTTTTCGGAATAAAGGACAGGATTAACTGAGGAACCGTTAAATCTGAGACTTTACCAATATAATTTGTTTCAATGGCCGCTAGACGTGCAGTTTCAGATTGACCTTGAACCAGACCTTCAGCGGTTAAGCCGAACAGGTTTGCGATCAAGATACCCACTAAAGCAGCAATGGCTGTGGTAAACAGCAGTGTGCCAATGGTTAAAAAGCTAATTTTCCCTAAAGAAGATGCCTTATGAAGTCGAGCGACCGCACTCAGAATAGAGGCGAACACCAGAGGCATAATCACCATTTGTAACAGTTGAACGTAACCATTACCGACGATATTAAACCAAAGAATGGAGTCTTTTACCGTTTGGTGACCGGAACCATACACAAGGTGAAGTCCGACACCATAAGCAACACCGAATACGAGACCCAGTAAAACTTTTTTGGACAGGCTCCAACCATTCGATCCGAGTTTTGCTAACAGTATTAAAAGTGCTACGAAAACGAGCACATTGATAATCAGAGGAATATTCATTCCGCACTCCAAATTGTAATTATTTTACATAATGATTCTTGTTGTTAATCCTTAATAGGTATAAGGATTTCATTTCTTCTAACAACTGGTTATATGATATCAGTTGAAGTTAGTCATTACTTATAATCAAAAGTTATAATTTAGGTTGATTAATGCTTACAGTATATTACAAAAGTGAGCTTTTTGTCGGTAAGTGTATATTTATCTGATTATTAAAATAATTTAGTGCGTTTTCAATTTGCTGGAACCAATCAGCGGGATGGGCTGTTGGAATTAAGACAGCACAGACGGTCAAAAGCACAGCAATAAAGCGTTCTCCGCGTTTACTGGACTTGCCGCGTAAGATGGGAAAACAAAAACGTGTTGGCAGAGGCCATAAAAAGGGAACCCCCGATGGAGTCAGCATATCAGCCACTAAATGGCTCATATAACCTAATAAAAATGCTTGGATAAGGTCGCTAGGTAAGTCCCAATAGTGAGGTAGCCATTGGTAGCTGCTGATCAGTAAGATTAGCCAAGCGATCAGACTGTGAGTGAATCCTCGATGCCCACACAGTTTTGATATAGGTAGTGAAATAATACGAAAAAGCCGCCCGAGAATAGATGAAGGATGGTCAATATCCGGCAATAAGGCACCTAGCAACACTCCTGGCACCATATGCAACCAATCACCCTGAGCGAACTCTGGGGTAATTTGCAATTTATGAGCCATTACAAGTGAGGCGACGGAAAAAAGCAGATGCCCTTCAGCAGTCATGGTGGATAAAATACCATCTGTTTATCTATACAGTAGGCGGGCAGTATAAAGGGTTTGTAGGAAATATGGTAGTGGGGGAGAGTTAAAAAAACTCTTATTTATTAGTTAATAACCGTAGATTTTTATACTTTTTTAAATTTCCCCTACGTGAAAAACGTAAGGGAAATCGAGTTCCGTTAACTTATTTAAGATTAACGTAAATTTTCTGGGCGTAAATCGTTCAATGAGGCGATTTTAACATCAGCCAAACCCCAGCGTGGGTCATTGAAATGCTTACTATCAGGCACGACGATAGAACGCATTCTTGCCGCTTTTGCAGAAATCATTCCATTAAAGGAGTCTTCTAAAGAAGCACAATGGATAGGCTTGGTGGATAACTCAGCGGCTGCTTTTAAATAAACTTCGGGATGAGGCTTACTTAATGGCAAGTCTGCTGCTGAAACGACGGCAGAAAAATAATGGCGGATATCAAATAAGTTAAGCACTTTTTCTAGCATATAATCTGGAGATGCAGATGCTAAAGCGATTTTTAGATCCATTGAGCGGCACAGTTCAAGTGCATGCTGTACACCAGGCAGTAATGGGCGTTTTTCTTCCACTAAACCAATAACGCGGTCAATAATACGCTGCTTTGTTGCTTCTAAGCTACAACCTTGCCAAGGAGATGCGTTGTACCAAAGTTCAACAACGTGATCGATACGTAAACCTAGAGTGTCAGGAAGAGTGTGCTTAATGGACAAATCGACGCCTAACTCTGCAAAAACTTCATCTTCCCCTTGTTCCCAAAAAGGTTCCGAGTCAATCAGCAAACCATCCATGTCAAAGATGACAGATTGGATAGGTAATTTATGATACATAGCAAACTCCATTCATTTAGATACCCGCTTAAAAAGAGGGTGGGGATTGTCGCTGTACTTTAATCACAGTCATTTTGGTTTCTGAAACGATTCTAACAAGCTATGACTTGGGGTTATAGAGATATATGTGCTATCACATGATTTTATTAGAAATTTGAGTTTAGTTATTGATGTGAATTCAATTCAATTTTTGAATAATCCGAAACTCGGTTTTTAACTATCATTTTTTTATAGAAATTTGGAGCCAGCAAATATTATCGGCTATGATTAGCGTAGAAAAAAACTTTAAGGAATAGTTGTAATGAATTACCACAAGGCAAATTCTCTTGCGATTGGCAAACGTATTTTGGGCTGGATCGTATTTTTTATGGCGTTAATTTCCACATTGACATCGCTAATTAAATTAGCGGCTCTGAAAGGAATTCAAGGCGAAGGAATTAATGCAGTTGCCAATGATTTTGTTAAATTAATGGCGGAGATGACTCGACAAAGTACGCCGTTTCTCAATGTATTTTGGAATAATTCACCAGTCCCTGAAGTGAGCCATGGTTTTTCAGGTAGCTGCATCGGATTTTTTGTTATTTTTATTTTCATCTTTGTGGGGCTTGCTTTAAGTGCTTCAGGTTTACGCATGTATCGACAAATTAAATTCATTCGCGAAAGTATTGAAGATCATGTCATTCTTGAAAATGCAAAAGGCAGTGAAGTGACCAAAGAAGAATTAGAAGCCAAAGTCACTATTCCTCGACATACTATTTTCAAACAGTTCTTTTTGATGTATTTCTGGCCGATTGTTTTAGGGATCGCCATTTATTTTGTATTGAAACTTCTGAATTGGTAGTTTTTCATGATGTGGCCGCTTTTCATTATGTTGATAGTGCCCGTCATGTTGATGTTTTCCCATCATGAAAATGCACAGCATCGGTATTTACTCCGCCGCTGTGCATCTCTTATTTCCGTCTATTTGACTCGTAGTTATTCGTCGTCTAGTAAATTATCAATAATGCTGCGAGCGTGCAGATAGCTCTGTTCATTACCAAACATATTGGCTTGATTGAGTAAGAAATAGAGTTGATAGATTGGTTGCCTGTCTAAGAAGCCCGCTGGTAATGGCCAAACACTTTGGTACCCATCAATAATTTGAATCGGAATTTCTTTATATAATGGTAACATGGCGATATCACATTCCCGATCACCCCAATAACAAGCAGGGTCATAGAGTACGCCATCCATTTGGTTGGTGACCGCACAATTTGCAGGCCACAGATCCCCATGTAATAAAGAGGGCTGAGGTTGATGACCGGATAAGCGGTGTTTAACAATATCCACGAGTTGTTGAATATCACCAAAAACCATGCCTTTCTCAGATGCAATTTGTAATTGAAGACCAATACGTTTTTCTGCAAAGAATGCATTCCAACGCTTTTCCCACCCATTAGGCTGAACAATGGTACTGAGCATAGTATCAAAGTCGAACCCATAGCTCGGCTGTTCTTCCCATTGATGTAATCGCGCCAATTGTTGACCAAAATGCCAGGCATTGGTGCTATCAAAATGTTTTAACGGGAAATATTCGAGGAGAAGAAAGCTGTGGTGCTTGTTGCTACCCAAGCCGTAGACTTTGGGAACGGTGATGGTTTGGCTTTTCGCTAGCATTTCAAGCTGCTCTGCCTCTTGTTTAAAAAGAGGGAGAAACTCGCGGCGATTTTGTTTTACGAACACCGTATGCTCACCATAATCGATTCTTAAGGTGTGATGAATATCCCCACCAGAGAGAATCACTTTATTTCGCAGCTCTGCCTCACCAAAGTGTTCAATTAATAAACGATTCATCGCTTGCCACATGATCCACCTCGCTGTGATTTGGTCTTCACTCATACCATACTATAGCGTCAATTTAGGAATTAACAGTGATCATTGTTTAATAATTACGCCTTATTTCGAAATGATTGATGGCTGATTTTGTTCAAGAATTGGGAGAGGATTGATTTCGGCGATAATGGATGGATATCGCGTTTCTTCTTTTATATAGAGTAAACTTCAAGATAAAAGAGAGTCGAATAGAAGAAAGAAAAAGCTGAATAGGTTTTCACCGTATTCAGCTGAGGTTGATGACAAAGAGGGATAAAAGCGTGGTTTTCCCTCTTTGTGTTATCAGGCGAAAATCAATAAATTGATTTTCCTCGTTAATTTTACAACCCAAACGAGCCATTTCCAAACCTGATGGGTTTGTCAATGGCCTGAGCTGAATAGGTTTTCACCGTATTCAGCTTTATATCATTAGGCAGTATGCAAATCTTGGCGTGTGCTATGGGATTTGCGGCGCGCGAGGATTAATTTGCTATAGAGCAGGGCGATAACAAAGTAGCCCGCTTGGATCACAACAATCGTTGGGCCTGTTGTCGCATTAATATGGAAGCTGACAATCGTACCCAGCACGCTGGAGGTGACTGAAGCGATAATTGCTATCACCAACATCCAACCAAAGCTACGGCATAGAACAAAGGCGATGATCCCCGGTGAAATCAACATTGCAATCACCAGAATGATCCCGACAGCTTGCAGTGATGCCACGATGGTTAAAGCTAATAGAGAAAGTAATCCGTAATGTAGCCATTTAACCGGCAAGCCGATAACACGTGCTTGATTTGGGTCAAAGCAGTACAGCATAAAGTCTTTACGTTTGAGTAAGATAATCGCAATGGTTATCCCCGCAAACAGTAAGATTTGTTTAAATTCTTCGTCGGTGACCCCCAAAATATCCCCGAATAAAATATGGGTAAGATGTTGTTCAGTATCAATTTTTGCGAACATTACCAAGCCGACAGCAAACATACCCGAGAAGACAATACCCATGACGGTGTCTTCTTTTATTCGACTGTTCTCTTTTAAATAGCCGGTAGCAACGGCGCAAAATAGCCCCGAAACAAAAGCCCCAATAGCAAGCGGAATGCCAATGAGTGATGCAATGATAATTCCGGGTAATACTGCATGGGAGATGGCGTCTCCCATTAATGACCAACCTTTCAAGACTAAAAAGCAGGATAAAATAGCGCAGACGGTTCCCGTAACAATCGCCGTAATCAAGGCTTTTTGCATAAATGGAAATGCGAAAGGATCCATCAGTAAGTCCATAAAATCACTCATGGGTGGCTCCTTGCTGTTTACGGTGATGCAAGTCAGCGACTTCGCTACGGGCTTTGCGACGAGAGGCAAACAGCCCGTGTTTTGGAGCAAAGAAGAATGCCAGTAAGAAAATTACTGTTTGGAACGTAACAATTAGCCCGCCCGTTGCCCCATTTAAAAAGTAGCTGAGGTAGGCACCAATTGCGCTGGTGGCAGTACCGATAGAGACGGAAATGATTAGCAATGTTTTAAATTTATCTGTCAGTAAATAGGCAGTGGCACCTGGCGTAACCACCATCGCAATGACCAATATCGCCCCAACGGTTTGCAGTGCGGCAACGGTACATGCGCTTAATAAGGTGAAGAAAATGATTTTTAGGCGTAGTGGGTTTAAGCCAATGGAACGCGCATGGCTTTCGTCAAAAAACACGGCCAGTAAGTCTTTCCATAGGCACATCAGGACAATAAATGAAACGGCAATGATAATCTCGACTTGAAGCACGTCAGCATCGGCGATCCCCAAAATATTACCGAAGATAATACTTTGCACGTTTACTGAGGTTGGGTTCAACGAAACAATTAATAACCCCGCCGCAAAAAAGGTGGAAAAGATAAAGCCGATAACGGCATCTTCCCGTAAGCGGGTGAGATGTTTAACAAATGTCATGGCGAGGGCGGCGAGAATACCTGTAAAAAAAGCCCCCGCAGCGTAAGGTAATCCAAGCGCATAAGCGCCCGCCACACCGGGCACAACAGAGTGGGAGAGGGCATCTCCCATCAACGACCAACCTTTGAGCATTAAATAAGCTGATAAGAAAGCACACACCGCTCCGACGATGGCACTCACCCATATGGCTTTAACCATAAAGTTGTACTCAAAGGGTTGCAGTAACAACTCAATCATTCAGATTCCTTAGGCTGATTTTTTCTAACCGGTGCATCGTGATCGTGACCATAGAAGACGGCGGCGCGTTCATCATCAGTAATTACCGTGACAGAGCGTGGGTCATCATCGTCGTGAAGCTCTTGACCAGACAGGTTAATATGACGCAGTACGCCACCAAATGCTTTTTGTAGATTACGCTGAGTAAAGGTGGTTTCTGTTGGACCACTCGCCAACACTGTGCGGTTTATTAAAATCACATGGTCACAAAATTCAGGCACACTTCCCAAGTTATGGGTTGAGACTAGAATTAAATGACCTTCATCGCGCAGACTGCGGAGTAGGTCAATAATGGCATTTTCTGTTTTTACATCGACCCCTGTAAAGGGTTCGTCGAGTAATAGAACTTTACCTTGCTGGGCGAGGGCGCGAGCCAAAAACACCCGTTTTTTCTGACCACCAGAAAGTTCACCAATTTGGCGATGCTCCAAACCCGCTAAATCTACGCGTTCTAAAGCCATTTTTACGGCTTCTTTGTCTTCCTTTTTAGGAATACGAAAGAAGCCCATTTTGCCATAACGCCCCATCATCACCACATCAGAAACTAGCACTGGAAAATTCCAATCCACTTCTTCTGTTTGTGGAACGTAGGCAATCACATTCTCTTTTAATGCCGCTTTAATCGGCTGATCATTGAGGGTCACACTACCAGACGATGGTGTGACTAATCCCATAATGGTTTTAAACAGTGTTGATTTACCACTTCCGTTCACGCCTACAAGGGCGCAAATGGAGCCACCGTGAATATTGAAACTTGCATCATAAATCGCGGTATGACCATTGTTGTAAGTGACAGTTGCGTCATCAACAACCAGAGTCGGATGTTCAAATTGATTTGTATGGCTCATTTACTGTGAAAATCCTTTTGCGATAGTATCGACGGTTGTGTTCAGCAGATCTATGTATGTTGGTACAGGGCCTTCAGCGGTTGATAGCGAGTCGACGTATAATACTCCGCCGTATTTCGCGCCAGTTTCTTTACTGACCTGCAGAGCTGGCTTGTCTGAAATGGTACTTTCGCTGAAAACAACGGGAATGTTGTGTTCACGAACTGTATCAATCACTTTTTTAACTTGCATTGGTGAGCCTTGCTCTTCAGCATTGATTGGCCACAAATAGACTTCTTTAAAGCCATAATCTTTAGTGAGGTAGCTAAATGCGCCTTCACTGGTCACTAACCAACGCTTATCTTCAGGAATACGATTTAAACGTTCACGTAAAGGTGCATCAAGCGCCGCAATTTCTTGGGAATATTTTTTCGCGTTAGCATTATAAATGTCGGCGTTTTCTGGGTCATATTTCACCAGCGCCTTACGGATATTTTCGATATAAATTTGTGCGTTAGCAGGTGACATCCAAGCGTGAGGATTAGGATTATCTTTATATTCCCCTTCACGGATTGGCATAGGTTCAATGCCTTCAGTGACGACAACTGCAGGCACATCTTTAAGGTTTTCAAAGAAACGCTGGAACCAAACTTCCAGATTCATTCCGTTCCATAAGATAAGGTTAGCATCGTAGGCTTTCATAATATCTTTTGGTGTCGGTTGATAACCGTGGATTTCTGCACCCGGTTTAGTGATGGATTCGACAATTGCGGCATCACCGGCTACATTTTGAGCAATATCTTGTATTATAGTAAATGTGGTGACCACTTTAAATTTTTTAGCCAAAGCAGGTTGGCTGACAAATAAAACGGCAGCTAATGCAATGAATGTGGTACGTAATAGCGTTGATAATCGGAATAAACAGTTTGTCATAAAATAGATCCTAACGTTGGGTCGCGAGTTCTATGAACTAAATTAATCTCATTAAATGGTTAATCTAAATAAGTATGTTATTGGGCTTGAATGTATTTTCTCATTTATATTGACCTATTTGACTCTACAATGAGTATGGTCTTTCAGGCTGATAGTATTTATATCCCAATTGATAATGATTATCAATATCAATTATGAAAAATCCCGTTAAATGGTAAAAGGGATATTTTTGTAATCGATGAGTTGCTGGCTATCATTATTATTTAACATGACTAAAACACGTCCAGAAGTAAAAGTTAAGTAAAAAATGTATTATTTTTCTAAAGATTAGCTATTCTTTTGGTGTTTTAATTTGCAGAGGATACAACAGTGAAAAAAATGGTCGGCAGTGCGCTTGTACTTTTGCTATTGGCAGGTTGCTCAAGTGATCCCAATAAAACAGCGAACAGAACAAGAATGCTAGATAATCGCAATCAAATGCCAAATACGACAGCCAATACTAGTTATCCACGAACTCCATATGATGAGTTTATTCGTGAATCCGCGAATCGTTATAGTGTGGATGAAACACTGATTAGAGCCATTATTGAAGTAGAATCTAACTTCCGACCAGAAGTGGTGAGTAAATCTAATGCCATTGGTTTAATGCAAATTAAAGCGTCAACAGCAGGGCGTGATGCATATCGTTATCAAGGGCGTTCTGGTGAACCAAGTTCTAACGATTTAAAAGATCCACGTAAGAATATTGATATCGGTACAACCTATATTCGTATTCTCAAAGAACAACATTTGGCGGGTATTAGCCACCCGCAAACTATGTATTATGCGACCGTTGTGGCTTACGTGAATGGGGCCGGGGCATTACTAAGAACATTTGATAATGATAAAACTAAAGCTATTGCGATGATAAATAACTTATCACCAGAAGAGTTTTATCAACATGTTCAGTCTAAACACCCCGCGCCGCAGGCTCCACGTTATTTGTGGAAAGTTAAGAATGCGTATAATGCATTAGCGGTGAATTACTGATATTCCGTCATTAAGTGTGGGAGCTGCGCGATAATTTCAACGATACCGTTGATGACAAATTGCACTCCCATACAAATTAATAAAAAACCCATTATCCGCCCAATTGCATCAATCCCACTGTTCCCTAGCCATTTCATAATTGACGTCGCTCCCCGTAGCCCAATCCAAACAATCACACTGGCGATCAGAAAAACAATAATGGGTGCGACAGTGATAACCCATGGAGCAAAACCAATATCCCCTTGCAAAGAAGCGGTGGAACTAATAATGATCGCGATGGTACCAGGGCCTGCAGTACTTGGCATTGCGAGAGGGACGAATGCGATATTTTGGTTACCTTGACGTTTTTTGGGAACACTTAAATCGTCAGTGGAGACATTATTGTTATCTTCACTATTATCTGAATTAGGAAATAGCATCCCAAAACCAATAAAAACAACAATAAGCCCACCCGCAATACGTAGCCCAGGAATCGAAATTCCGAAGGTGTTCATGACTAATTGGCCAGCATAGAAAGCAACGAGCATGATACAAAAGACATAAATTGCAGCCAGCAGTGATTGGTGGTCACGTTGTTCTTTGGTCATGTTGGCGGAAATACTGAGCATCACGGCAATGGCGGTCAGTGGGTTAGCCAGTGGAAGGAGTAAAACTAAGCCAAGGCTAACGGCTTGAAAAAGTTGTAAAATATCTTGCATGTCGAAAATTACCCTCCAAATTAATCTAGAATGGCTTCTCGTTGGAACTATAACAAACATTGTTACTAATTTGTGGAATCAGAAGGGTATTCTCCCACCAAATTTAGGACAAAGAGATTTTTTTACGTGAGATTGCGTAATCTTTTTACTTAATGAATGACAAAGTTGTTCACATTAACTGTGGATAACATCCCGATTCATGTGTGAATAAGTGTAATTATTTGTTGAATAACAAAGGGGTATGTCACTGGATTAAAAACATTCAATATTTTGAGCAAAAAAAAACCTTTTTATGTGAGATAAAAAGGTCAAGGGCATTATTGCTAGAGGGGGTTTATGTTCATTTGTTAGTGAGTATATACAGTGCTATCTGTTTTACTGACAGGTTATGTAAATTCGTTAAAAGATTATTGTCAGACGATAATCTTATTTCTTGGTAATATAATTGGAATATTCTTTACAAACTCTTTTTTATTTTAAAAACTGCTTTACGGTTTATTGTGTATTCTAAATTTCATGTTAAATAGAATTTTAGGATAGCCAATGAGAAAGTTACTGTCACCATTAGTTACTTCATCAATGCTGCTTGTTTTGGCTATTGCCGCTGTGCTGATCCTGTTCCCACAAATGTGGAAACAATCTATTTTTCCTTCGCTCTCTCAATTATTACCAGATTCAGTTAATTCCTTTATGGTACAAAACGGATTGGCGAATAATGCGTGTGATAATTTAGAAAATAATTTAAGAAGTTTTGCAGATTATCTGCAAGCAAATGCAGACGTTGTTGAAGTGAAGGGAATGAATGGATTAGAAGAGCAAATTGCTAATATTCAAGCCAGATTAAATAATTTACCCAGCGATGTGCGTAATTCCGTATGCCAACAAGAGTATGCCAATCTTGAAGGTCTAAAAAGCGTTTTTTCTTTAGGATACCGTTCATAAAATAACAGAGTATTCATTTACACTGTGTTATTGAATATTATTGATATCGGTGCCAATTCTTATCGTTTTATCCATGATATGCTTACCATATGAATATCAATTTAGGATCTGTGATGAGCATATTTAAACTTCCATTTGTGAATTGGTTAGTACTTAATGGATTTGCTGCTTATTATCTGCATATCAAAGAGGGCTTTTTCTGGAGTTTTTCTGGTTGGATGGGGATTATCGGCATCCTGGTTGCCTTAGAGGCTTTCGGCTGGATTGGCGCAAGTTTATATTATTTTGTTCAGCAAAAAACCTCACCAAATCCTATTAGCCCCGCATCTTCTCTTATTACTAGGGGCCCTTATCGGTTATCTCGTAATCCGTTATATCTTGCTTTTACCTCGATGAGTTTAAGCTTCGCTTTGTTTTCGCATTCACCTTATTTTTTGGTTTCAGGTTTGGTCTTTTGGTTAATTACTGACTTATACACCATTCCCCAAGAAGAAAAATTCTTATCTGAACGTTTTAAAGAGGAGTGGCGTACTTATACTCAGCAAACACGACGCTGGCTATAATTCATCTTGGTTTAATCTGTTGGTTGTTTATTTTTTATAAGTGATATCACCTATTTAATGTTGAGTTGTTGATGTTATTATCTATTGATTTAGCTTTCGATGCGAATTTTGATATTTTTCAAGGCGGTTTCCTTTTTGTACATATAAACTGGTATAACCCATAGACTTGTGAGGTTATTGCCGTGAACAAAAAAGTGTTATTAGGTGCTATCGTTTCTTCAGTATTACTGTATTCGGCATCAGCTGTAGCATGCCCTTACTGCAATGGAAACTATGATCACCGCTATCAAAACAATTACCATCAGAACAATTATCGCCAAAACAATGAAATCGCTAAGTTAGCGAAAGAGTTTGATGATAAGCGTTTTGAATTGAACAAACTGTACGATGCTGGCGCCAAAGATGATGACCCGAAAGTAAAAACGCTGGTGAAAGAGCTTGATGATTTATCACTGCAACTTCGAAACGAAGAAGACAAACAATATAACCGCCCATATCGTGATGGTGGATGGGGTGGGCGCGGCAACCATCGCGGTTGTTGGTAACGTTTTGTTGTAATAAGGCTATTCAAAGTCATGTTGGGTAGCCTTTTTGTCTTTTTTCACAGGATGATGGAATGATATTTTTCTCCCCTTAACGATTTATCGTGAAAAAGTGTGGTGAGAGATGAAAAAAGTAATAATTACCGCGTTAGAGCATCCCACAACCCTAAATATTTCATTATCGCGTTCAAAATCACGTATTGAATGGTTACCTGAATATGCAGTGAGAACGGATTGCAATGGCTATGGTCATAATATTCTTATTATGATGGCGGATTAAACGTTAATGAGCCCTGAGCATCAGTAATTTTAGCGCTACAATAATCAACAACTGGCTATCGCCATAAAATATGTCTGTGTTATGATTACGAGTTGAGTTGCTAGCGATGTGCATAATTGCGTTATCAATTATATCTGCTTTAGCTTATATAATGTGTACATAATTGTGTACCTATCTCGCATAGTGAAGTGAGAAATCGTCAGTAACGTATTGATTTATAAACTTTGGAATAATCAAGCAAGTGATCTTTCGTGTGGGTCACCACTGCTGATAAGGATTTTTTAATGCCTGTTATTACTCTTCCTGATGGAAGTCAGCGTCAATTCGACCATGCAGTTTCTGTCATGGATGTGGCTCGCGATATCGGCGCCGGTCTAGCAAAAGCATGTATAGCTGGTCGTGTTAATGGTGAGCTGGTAGATGCTTGTGAACTGATCGAGCATGACGCAAACCTGTCAATTATCACGAGTAAAGATGATGATGGTCTAGAAATCATTCGTCACTCTTGTGCTCACTTATTAGGTCATGCAATTAAACAATTGTGGCCAAATACCAAAATGGCAATCGGTCCAGTTATCGACAACGGTTTCTATTATGATATTGACCTTGACTATACGCTGACCCAGGAAGATTTGGACAAGCTAGAAAAGCGTATGCTTGAGCTTGCCAAAACAGATTATGATGTGGTTAAAAAACGTGTTTCTTGGGCAGAAGCTCGTGAAACATTCGTAAACCGTGGCGAAGATTATAAAGTTGAAATCTTGGATCAAAATATTAGCCAAGATGATCGCCCAGGTTTATATCACCACCAAGAATATATTGATATGTGTCGCGGTCCACACGTACCAAATATGCGTTTCTGTCACCACTTTAAATTACAAAAAGTGGCAGGGGCATACTGGCGCGGTAACAGCGATAATAAAATGCTGCAACGTATTTACGGTACTGCATGGGCAGATAAAAAGCAGCTTGCTGCATATCTGCTGCGCTTAGAAGAAGCGGCGAAGCGTGACCACCGTAAAATTGGTAAGCAATTAGATTTATATCATATGCAGGAAGAAGCGCCGGGTATGGCATTCTGGCATAACGATGGTTGGACAATTTTCCGTGAACTGGAAACTTTTGTACGTACCAAACTAAAATCCTACAATTACCAAGAAGTTAAAGGCCCATTTATGATGGACCGCGTATTGTGGGAAAGAACAGGTCACTGGGAAAACTACAAAGATGCAATGTTCACAACCTCATCTGAGAACCGTGAATATTGTGTTAAACCAATGAACTGCCCAGGTCACGTTCAGATCTTTAACCAAGGGTTAAAATCATATCGTGATTTACCACTGCGTATGGCAGAATTTGGTAGCTGCCATCGTAATGAGCCATCAGGTGCACTGCATGGTTTAATGCGCGTACGTGGCTTTACCCAAGACGACGCCCATATCTTCTGTACTGAAGATCAAATTTTGGGCGAAGTGACTAGCTGTATTGAGATGATTTATGACGTTTACAGCACTTTCGGTTTCGAAAAAATCGTTGTAAAACTGTCTACTCGCCCTGAAAAACGTATCGGTACAGACGATATGTGGGATACAGCAGAAGCAGACTTAGCCAATGCGCTGAAGTCGAAAGGTATTGAGTTCGAATACCAGCCGGGCGAAGGTGCATTCTACGGCCCGAAAATTGAATTTACACTGTATGACTGCCTTGACCGTGCATGGCAATGCGGTACTGTACAATTAGACTTCTTCTTACCGGGTCGTCTAAATGCTTCTTATGTTGGCGAAAATAATGAGCGTATTACGCCAGTTATGATCCACCGTGCGGTTCTGGGTTCATTAGAGCGCTTTATCGGTATCTTAACGGAAGAATATGCTGGTTTCTTCCCAACATGGTTAGCACCACAACAAGTTGTTGTGATGAACATTACAGATAGTCAAGCAGACTATGTTCAAGAATTAGTTAGCAAGCTGCAAAGTGTTGGCATTCGTGCGAAAGCGGACTTACGTAACGAGAAAATCGGCTTTAAGATCCGCGAACACACCCTGCGTCGTGTTCCTTACATGTTGGTTTGTGGTGAGAAAGAAGTTGAATCAGGTAAAGTGTCTGTTCGTACCCGTCGTGGTAAAGATTTAGGCAGCCTTGATGTTAACGAATTCATGACTAAACTACAGGAAGAAATTCGCAGTCGTCAGCTCAATCAGATGGAGGAATAAGGTATTAAAGGCGGAAAAAAACTCCCAACAGCACGTCCGAATCGTATTAACGAAGAGATCCGTGCAACTGAAATTCGTGTTACTGGCATTGACGGTGAACAACTTGGTGTAATGAGTGTGCGTGACGCACTTGCCAAAGCGGAAGAGGCTGGTGTTGATTTAGTCGAAATCAGCCCAAACGCAGAGCCACCAGTTTGTCGAATCATGGATTACGGCAAGTATCTTTATGAGAAGAGTAAATCTCAGAAAGAGCAGAAAAAGAAACAAAAAGTTGTTCAGGTGAAGGAAATTAAATTCCGTCCAGGAACAGATGAAGGAGACTACCAAGTTAAATTACGTAGCCTCATTCGTTTCTTAGAAGATGGTGATAAAGCGAAAATCACACTGCGTTTCCGTGGTCGTGAAATGGCTCACCAACAAATCGGTATGGAAATGCTTAACCGCATCAAGGCTGATTTGGAAGAGCTCGCCGTCGTCGAATCATTCCCTTCACGTATTGAAGGGCGCCAAATGATTATGGTGATGGGACCTAAGAAAAAATAATAGGTCATGATTAAGAACGCGAGTGGGGATTGCACCTCACTCGCGTTTTTTTATTGATAGACCCAGTTATTTACATGATCCTTAGTGAATAATTTGAATATCTGCTTGAGTAATCTCACAATAAGCAGTAAAATCCGCGGTCGAATCGCTTTGTAAAACTCGCCTTGTTCGAGTTAAAGCTAAAAAAGAATATCGCGTTTGGGTAATAAGTTGTTTAAAAAGGCATTACCGAGGCGCTTGCTTTAGAGAATGTAGCAAATCTCTTTATCCAGTTGGAGGAATGAAGTATTAAAGGCGGAAAAAGAATCCCATCAACACGACCAAATCGTATTAATGATGAAATTCGTGTTCCTGAAGTCCGTTTAACCGGTTTAGACGGCGAACAGTTAGGCATCATGAGCGCGCGTGAAGCGCTTGAAAAAGCTGAAGAAGCAGGTGTTGACCTCGTAGAAATCAGCCCAAATGCTGAACCGCCAGTTTGTCGTATTATGGATTACGGCAAATTCCTTTATGAGAAGAGCAAGTCTCAAAAAGAACAGAAAAAGAAACAAAAAGTTGTTCAGGTGAAGGAAATTAAATTCCGCCCTGGTACAGATGAAGGTGATTATCAGGTCAAACTACGCAACCTGATTCGCTTTCTAGAAGATGGTGATAAAGCGAAAGTAACACTGCGTTTTCGTGGTCGTGAAATGGCTCACCAGCAAATCGGTATGGAAATGCTTAATCGCATCAAATCTGATTTGGAAGAGTTAGCATCTGTTGAATCATTCCCTTCGAAGATTGAAGGGCGTCAAATGATTATGGTGCTGGCACCGAAGAAGAAATAGTTAGGCAACCAAGTAATAGTTTCACAGTAATGTGAGTATTATTCGCCTAATTAATTCGTAGTTAATCACAATGCGAAGTTGGAAATAAAAGAAATGCCAAAGATTAAAACTGTACGTGGCGCAGCAAAGCGCTTTAAAAAAACTGCAGGCGGTGGCTTTAAGCGTAAGCATGCAAACCTTCGTCACATTCTGACTAAAAAGTCTACTAAGCGTAAACGCCATTTACGTCCGAAAGGAATGGTATCTAAGGGCGATCTGGGTCTGGTTGTTGCTTGCCTGCCTTACGCATAAGTAAACATTTAGTTAATTAAGAATAAAGACGATAGGAGATAGCTATGGCTCGCGCAAAACGTGGTGTAATCGCACGTGCACGTCACAAGAAAATCATGAAACAGGCGAAAGGTTACTATGGTGCACGTTCACGTGTTTACCGCGTAGCGTTTCAAGCGGTAATCAAAGCTGGTCAATATGCTTACCGTGACCGCCGTCAACGTAAACGTCAGTTCCGTCAACTGTGGATCGCGCGTATCAACGCTGCGGCTCGTCAGAACGGTCTGTCTTACAGCCGTTTCATCAATGGCTTGAAAAAAGCTTCAATTGAAATCGACCGTAAGATCTTAGCAGACATCGCAGTTTTCGATAAAGCAGCATTCACTGCTTTAGTTGAAAAAGCAAAAGGCGCTTTAGCTTAATGTTTGCTTGAAGAGAGGAAGGAAACTTCCTCTTTTCATTTATAATGTTTGTATTAAAAATCAGCTTGTGTTAATACTTTCAGTCTATATTAGTAACCTTAACCTTGTGTTTTTGAGACTATTTTAATGAACAACGTAATTTTTCGTTTCTTTTTTTACTTTAGCACCTGAATCTCGGGGGCTTTTGCGTATAGCGAGTAGAATAGAAACGAAAAGTTACGCTAAAGCCTCCGTTAGGAGGCTTTTTTGTTTTTGGTTTGATAGAAAATACAGTAAAATCAGTCAGGTATTCACATCTTATTAATATGATTGTGATGATAAATTTAGTGAATAACTAGCAAAAGACCGAGTGGTCATAAAGGGGAAACAATGCCACATCTCGCTGAATTGGTTGCACAGGCAAAAGCAGCCATTGAACAGGCCCAAGATGTTGCGACGTTAGAGTCAGTGCGTGTTGAATTTTTAGGCAAAAGCGGCCACTTCACACTCCAGATGAAAACGTTGCGTGATCTGCCTGCGGATGAACGCCCAGCAGCAGGGGCTGTGATTAATGAAGCTAAAGTCCAAGTTCAAGATGCACTGAACGCCCGTAAAGATGCAATGCAAGCCGATATTCTGAATGCACGTTTAGCATCAGAAAAAATCGACGTTTCATTACCAGGTCGCCGTATGGAAAATGGTGGATTACACCCAGTAACTCGCACCATTCAGCGAATTGAAGAATTTTTTGGTGAATTAGGTTTCTCTGTTGAGACAGGGCCTGAAATCGAAGATGACTACCATAACTTTGATGCACTGAACATTCCTGCTCATCATCCAGCGCGAGCTGATCACGATACTTTCTGGTTTGATGCAAAACGTTTATTACGTACTCAAACATCTGGTGTGCAGATCCGTACGATGAATGGTCAGCAACCACCAATCCGTATTATTGCACCAGGTCGCGTTTATCGTAATGACTACGACCAGACTCACACCCCAATGTTCCACCAAACTGAAGGTCTGATTGTTGATAAAGACATTAGCTTTACCAACTTAAAAGGCACACTTCATGACTTCCTGAACAACTTCTTTGAAGAAGAAGTTCAAGTTCGTTTCCGTCCATCCTATTTCCCGTTCACTGAGCCTTCTGCTGAAGTTGATGTTATGGGTAAAAACGGCAAATGGCTGGAAGTATTAGGCTGCGGTATGGTGCACCCTAATGTATTACGCAATGTTGGTATTGACCCTGAGGTCTACTCTGGATTTGCATTTGGTATGGGAATGGAGCGTTTAACCATGTTGCGTTATGGCGTTTCTGACCTTCGTGCATTCTTCGAAAACGATCTTCGTTTCCTCAAACAGTTTAAATAAGGCGGGTCTATCTCATGAAATTCAGTGAACTATGGTTACGCGAATGGGTGAACCCGGCGGTAAGCAGTGAAGAATTATCAGACCAAATCACCATGGCTGGTCTGGAAGTTGATGGCGTTGAAACCGTTGCCGGTCAATTCCATGGTGTTGTTGTGGGGGAAGTTGTTGAATGTGGACAACACCCTAACGCAGATAAACTGCGTGTCACGAAAGTGAATGTTGGCGGCGATCGCTTATTAGATATCGTATGTGGCGCACCAAACTGCCGCCAAGGCTTACGTGTTGCCGTTGCAACCGTCGGCGCTGTATTGCCGGGTGATTTCAAAATTAAAGCAGCGAAATTACGTGGCGAACCGTCTGAAGGCATGCTGTGCTCATACTCTGAGCTAGGTATTTCTGATGATCACAGTGGCATTATTGAGTTACCGCAAGACGCTATTATCGGTACTGACATCCGTGAATACCTAAAATTAGATGATCACGCGATTGAAATCAGCATTACACCAAACCGTGCAGATTGCTTAAGTATCTTAGGTGTGGCGCGTGATGTCGCGGTTATCAATAAATTAGATTTAGTTGAACCTGCAATCAGCCCAGTGGCAAGCACAATTAAAGACACATTCCCAATCCGTGTTGAAGCGCCTGCTGCATGTCCACGTTTCTTAGGTCGTGTTATCAAAAATATCGATGTTAGCGCACCAACGCCAATGTGGATGAAAGAAAAACTACGTCGTGGCGGTGTTCGTTCTATTGATGCTGTGGTTGATATCACAAACTATGTTCTGTTGGAATTAGGTCAGCCACAACACGCTTATGATTTAGATCGTTTAAATGGCGCAATCGTTGTGCGTATGGCGAAAGATGAAGAGAAGCTAGTACTGCTAGACGGTACTGAAGCGACTTTGAAATCTGACACGCTGGTTATTGCCGATGAAACTCAAGCTTTGGGTATCGCGGGTATCTTTGGTGGTGAGCACTCAGGTGTTAACACTGAAACCAAGAACATTTTATTAGAATGCGCATTCTTCGAACCACTGGCTATCACAGGCCGTGCTCGTAATTACGGTCTGCACACTGATGCTTCACACCGTTTTGAACGTGGTGTTGACTCGCAGCTGCAATTTAAAGCGATGGAACGTGCAACAGCATTGATCGTCGATATTTGTGGTGGCGAAGTCGGTGAAATCATTGACGTTTCTAGCAAAGCACATTTACCAAAACCAGCAAATATTAAGCTGACGCGTAAAAAATTAGACCGTTTAATCGGTCACGTGATTGCAGACGAAACGGTGACCGATATCCTGAAACGTTTAGGTTGCCAAGTCCAAGTTTCAGAAGATTGCTGGGATGTGGTGGCACCAAGCTGGCGTTTCGATATGCAAATCGAAGAAGATTTAGTTGAAGAAGTCGCTCGCGTATACGGATATAACAATATCCCAGATGTACCGCTGCGTGCTGATTTGATTATGACTGACCATAAAGAAGCTAATTTACCGCTGAAACGTATTAAAGCGATGTTAGTTGACCGTGGTTATCAAGAAGCGATTACTTACAGCTTCGTAGACCCTAAAATTCAGAGCCTATTACACCCGCAGGAAGAAGTACTTTCTCTGCCAAATCCAATCTCAGCTGATATGTCCGCCATGCGTTTGTCTCTGCTGACTGGTTTATTAGGCACTGTGGTCTATAATCAAAATCGTCAACAAAACAGAATTCGTTTATTTGAGACAGGTCTGCGCTTTACGCCTGATAATCAAGCAGAATATGGTATTCGTCAGGAAAACATGCTGGCGGGTGTGATCACGGGCAACAAATTCGATGAACATTGGTCATTAGATAAACAAGTTGTTGACTTCTTTGATTTAAAAGGTGATCTTGAAGCTGTTTTTGAATTGACTGGAAAACTAAATCAAATTACATTTAAATCTGAAGCACATCCAGCACTACATCCTGGGCAAAGTGCTGGGATTTATCTGGAAAATGAACATATTGGCTTTATCGGTGTTGTTCACCCAGAACTAGAACGTAAACTCGATTTAAATGGTCGTACAGTCGTGTTTGAAGTTCGTACTGATGCAATCGCACAGCGTGTTATTCCAGAAGCGAAAGCGATTTCGCGTTATCCGTCGAACCGTCGTGACATTGCTGTGGTTGTGCCAGAAACTGTAGCAGCTGCCGAAGTTTTAGCAGAATGTAAAAAAGTTGGCATAAATCATATAGTTGGCATAAACTTATTTGATGTGTATTGTGGTGAGGGGATAGCAGAGGGTTATAAGAGTCTCGCTATCAGTCTCGTCTTCCAAGATACTCAGCGTACCATGGAAGAAGAAGAGATTACCGCGACCGTTGATCTGTGTGTTGCTGCGTTAAAACAGCGATTCCAAGCCTCCTTGAGGGACTAAACTTATGGCGCTTACTAAAGCTGAAATGTCAGAAAATTTGTTTGAAAAACTGGGTGTTAGCAAACGTGATGCGAAAGACCTTGTTGAAACTTTCTTTGAAGAGGTTCGCCTTTCCTTAGAAAACGGTGAGCAAGTTAAATTATCTGGATTCGGTAACTTTGATTTACGTGATAAAAATCAACGTCCCGGTCGTAACCCTAAAACTGGGGAAGATATTCCAATCACTGCTCGTCGTGTTGTTACTTTCCGCCCAGGCCAAAAATTAAAAAGCCGTGTGGAAAAAGCAACGCCAAAAGAGTAATCCTATTCTCTGAATAGCAGAGTAATAAAAAAGACCGCCTAGGCGGTCTTTTGTTTTTAAGTAATAGACACACTTTTAAATGTGGTGAAACATATTTTTCTCTTGATGGATTAACGCAGCAATATAGTTCTCAGCTAGTTTAGTCGCTTCAGCTTCTTTTCGGAGCTCAGTAAGAGAATCCTGGCTATTATGTTGCGGTGTGTTGCTTGTGTTTATCAAGTGTGGTGCGAAAATCACAGCTAAATTTCTGATGGACATTTTATGAGATGCTTCATTATTGGAAATAAGAGCACAAAAGCGAGTAACAAGCTGTAATGTTAATGGTGGTGGTGCCAGGCGATTTAATGCGCTGTAGATCCTATTGTCACAGTTTTTTAAAATCGAAAGGGCTCTATTTTTTAATTGTTCATTACTTTTAATTTGTTGGGTCACATCTTCTTTATTTTTTACTGCATCAGCACAGGCTTGTAAGTCATCAAATGAAATATCTGATTTGAAGTCAATGTTGCTCGTTTTTCTGAGTGATTCGCCTGCTATTTTTTTAAACGCGCTGGCTAATGTTGTTAAAGGATAGTGCTCTAGTTGTGTAAGATGGTAATGAGCACTTTCTGGGTCATTTATCTTATTAACGAGTTCGCTGACGGCATTTTTGCTGCCTTCAGTACGAAATATACCTTCACTTTTTGAATACTCGTTATGCTTAAGAATTGTACTACCTAGCAGGTTAATGGCACGGTTTTTCTCTCTATCTATGTCAGAGAGACGATCATAATTATTAATAAGTTCCACATTGCTTTGTTGTAACTTAGTTATTTCGTTTTTTCGTATTTTTTCTGCTCGCTGGGCTTTATGCTGTGCAATTATGTGTAATGCAGCGGCTCGTGCAGCATCGGCTACGGTATGCCCTGTTAAACCATCTTGGGGAATGATTTCATCTTGAGGTGATAAGTTTTTTGCGGAAGTTTCATCTGCAAAGGAAACGGTGCGAGCGGGTGTATCTTTGTTTGGTTGGCTAATCATAACAAAGGGTTCACTTAAAACGATTTGTTTCTTGCTGGTTTGTTTGCTTTGGGAACTAAAAAATAAAGAAAAAAAGCTAACAAACGATTGAGTTACTTTTTTTAGCGATGTTTTAAAGTGATTGCTAGCCTTATTCTCAGTTTGGTCAGTCTCTTTTATGTTGTTTGCAGAGAGTTGCGGTTTAGAAAAGGAGCTAACTGTGTTTGGTTTCATATGTAAACCTTTATTATGGTTAAGAGTAGAAGTAGAAGTAGAAGTAAAATTAAAATTGGCAGCAGTTTAAATTTTTTCTTATGCTCTCTCTTATATAAAACGCGCTTATTTTTTTAACAAAAGATAATTATTGTAAATGTAATGACTATTTCCTTGAAACAATTACAAAAACAACAATTTCAATCCGATATGGGGTTGATAATGCTGTTGTTACTGAGTCTTTTTATCATTGCAATGCTATCGCTCAGTGCAGGGGAAATTTGGTATTGGCCAAGCCAATGGATGGATGATTCAGCACAATTATTTGTCTGGCAAATTCGCTTACCTCGGCTCCTTGCGGTGATCACCATTGGAGCATCATTGGCGGTGACAGGCGCCATCATGCAAGCGTTATTTGAGAATCCATTAGCGGAGCCTGGATTGCTAGGGATCAGTAATGGTGCTGGAGTGGCGGTTGTTTTTACCGTATTGCTCTCATCGGGTATTACCTATTATTGGCTAGTTAGCATAAGTGCCATTCTCGGTGCTTTAGTCCTCACCGGTATTTTACTCTATTTTGCTCGCCATCAACATTTGAATAATGCCAGCTTATTATTAGTTGGCGTTGCGCTTGGCGTGATCAGCGGTGCGTGTATGACATGGATGGTCTACATGAGCAGTAATTTAGATTTACGCCAATTACTGTATTGGATGATGGGCAGCTTCAGTGGTGTAGATTGGCGTCAAATAGGATTGGTCATTGCTTGCCTACCGTTTTTATTTTGGGCAATAACTCAGGGAAAAATTTTAAATTATATATTACTGGGGGATATTCAAGCCTATCAATTGGGTATTTCTACGCATCGCTGGCGATTAATATTAATTATCATTACCGGAATATTAATTGGGCTCAATGTGGCAATTGCGGGGGCAATTAGTTTTATAGGATTAGTGATCCCCCACATATTAAGGCTAAGTGGGATCACCGATAACCGTTTTTTATTACCAGCCTGTGCAATTGCTGGGGCGCTATGCTTATTAATTGCAGATTTGTTGTCCCGATTACTGATAGACAATGCTGAAATTCCGATTGGCGTGATTACCGCGACCTTGGGTGCTCCTATTTTTATTTACCTTCTCGTCAAAAATCATACATGGCGACAGTAATATGAATAAAACAGTGATAATTGAAACGCAAAATCTGAGTGTGAAAAACCGATTACGGGATATTAACCAGTCCGTTTTTGCAGGGGAGCAGATACACCTATTAGGTGCCAATGGGGCAGGAAAAAGTACGTTACTTTCAGCGTTGATTGGCTGCACTTCTTACATAGGAACGATTTTATTTAATAGTGTCAATCTGAAAGATTATGCTGTTCAGGATGTTGCAAGGTATCGTTCGTATCTCACACAGCAAACAGGAATTTTACCGAGTTTAAAAGTGTTTCAATACTTATCCTTGTTTATTGAGCAGCATGTCGTTCCGCCCATGATTTTTAGCGAATTATGTGAAGATTTCCAGCTTTCTCCATTATTATCTAAGCCTATTAACCAATTATCTGGTGGGGAATGGCAGCGAATTAGGATAGTTGCTGTATTTTTGCAGGTATGGGATAGGGACTGTTTGAGCGGAAAAATAATCTTATTTGATGAACCAATAAACAATTTAGATATTATTCAGCAAGGAATGCTAGATAAATGGGTGAAATGTTTTTGTCATTGCGCAGGAACAGTTATAATGAGTGGACATAATCTTAGTCATTCTTATAAAAATGCAAGTCGAATTTGGATGATGAAGAAAGGCACAATTATCTATGCAGGTGAGCCTGACAATGTCATGACAGAAAGTCATTTGTCAGATGTATTTATGGCTGATATAAAACTCAATCAGAGCTCATTGAATAAAGTATGGCAAATTAACGATCATACTAATTAGCTAATCGTGTTCTTATTGCCCGTCTCACGGCAATGATTGCAGTAATGATGACTGGTGTTGAGGTTCGGTTAAAGTAATTTTAACTAGAATATCCTATTTATAATGAAACTAGGCTACAAACAATATGAGCAATTTCCTTCCGTTTTCAAAACCAGCAATCGGGGATGAAGAGGTTAAGGCAGTAGAAAACGTTCTGCGTTCAGGCTGGATCACGACAGGCCCACAGAATCATCAATTAGAGGAAGATTTTTGCAAACGTTATGGTTGCAAGCATGCGATTGCCCTTGCATCGGCAACTGCTGGTATGCATGTTGTTTTGATGGCGCTGGGTATTGGTCCAGGTGATGAGGTTATCACTCCGTCACAAACATGGGTTTCAACTATCAATATGATTGAGTTGCTAGGTGCAACGCCAGTTATGATTGATGTTGATCGTGATACCCTCATGATTCAGCCAGAAGCAGTAGAAAAAGCCTTAACGAGCAAAACGAAGGCAATAATCCCTGTTCATTATGCTGGTGCCCCCTGTGATTTAGATGCCCTACGTGCCATCGCACAAAAAGCGGGCGTTTTCCTCATTGAAGATGCGGCTCATGCGGTTGGAACACGTTATAAAAATGAGTGGATTGGTGAGAAGGGCACGGCCATTTTCTCATTTCATGCAATCAAAAATGTGACTTGTGCGGAAGGTGGCTTAGTTGCCACTGATGACGATGCACTTGCTCAGCGTGTTCGTGCATTAAAATTCCACGGTTTAGGCGTCGATGCGTTTGATCGCCAAATGCAAGGTCGTAAACCACAAGCAGAAGTGGTTGAGCCGGGTTTCAAATATAACCTATCTGATATTCATGCGGCGATTGCAGTAGTACAATTATCCCGCGTTGAGTATTTAAACCAGCGTCGAGCGGAACTGTCGGCACGCTACCGTGAGTTACTGAAAGACTCTCCATTACAGATGTTATCTGTGCCAGAATACCCACATTTACACGCCAACCACTTATTTATGGTGCGTGTTGATAAGTCTGTATGTGGCATTGACCGCGATGCATTTATGGAGAAGTTGAAAGAGCATAATATTGGTACGGGATTACATTTCCGTGCAGCTCATACGCAAAAATATTACCGCGAAAAATACCCAGAGCTGTCATTACCAGAATCAACATGGAATAGTGCAACGCTTTGCTCATTGCCTCTGTTCCCAGACATGACTGACGCGGATGTTGAACGGGTAGTGAGTGCGATTAATACAGTCCTTTTGGAGTCAAAATAGTGTCATTAGCTGATGAATTTGATGAGATTAAAAAAGTCTCAGTAGTAATCCCTGTTTATAACGAAGAGCAAAGTCTGCCTCAGCTGTTAGAACGTACGATTAAATCCTGTAAACAATTGACTCAAGCTTATGAGTTAATTTTGGTTGATGATGGAAGTAGCGATCGTTCTGCAAAAATGTTGGTTGAGGCGGCTGAAAATCCAGATAACCATGTCATTGCGATCATTTTAAACCGCAACTATGGTCAACACTCTGCGATCATGGCGGGTTTCAATCAAGCGGATGGCGACTTAGTTATCACTCTTGATGCGGACTTACAAAACCCACCGGAAGAGATCCCTCGTTTAGTGCAAACAGCGGCCCAAGGCTATGATGTTGTTGGAACTCGTCGTGCTAACCGTCAAGATTCATGGTTCCGCAAAACGGCATCAAAAATGATCAATGCGATGATCACCAAGGCGACTGGTCGTTCAATGGGTGACTACGGTTGTATGCTGCGTGCCTATCGCCGTCATATCATTGAAGCGATGCTTCAATGCCATGAGCGCAGCACCTTTATTCCTATTTTAGCGAATACATTTGCGCGTAGAACCATCGAAATTGATGTAGCGCATGCTGAACGCGAGTTTGGTGATTCAAAATACAGCTTTATGAAGCTGATTAATTTAATGTATGACTTATTAACTTGTTTAACGACTGCGCCTCTGCGTCTGTTAAGCGTGGTTGGTAGCATTATCGCTGCTGGTGGCTTTGTGCTGGCAGTGTTGTTAATTGTTTTACGTTTACTGTTCGGTGCGAGCTGGGCAGCTGACGGCGTATTTACACTGTTTGCGATACTCTTTATGTTTATCGGCGCGCAGTTTGTTGCTATGGGATTATTGGGCGAATACATCGGTAGGATCTATAATGATGTGCGCGCGAGACCTCGTTATTTTATTCAAAAAGTCGTCGGTGCAGACCTTAAAACCGACAAAAATCAGGAAGAAAACTAATGAAAGCTATTGTTTTTGCCTATCATGATATTGGCTGTGTAGGGATAAAAGCGCTTGAGAAAGCGGGTTTTGATATTCAGGCAGTATTTACACACACTGATGATCCAAATGAAAACCACTTTTACTCTTCTGTAGCTCGTGTCAGTGCAGATATGGAACTTCCTGTTTTCGCTCCAGAAAACGTTAACCACCCACTGTGGATTGAACGTATTCGTGAGATGAAACCTGATGTGATTTTCTCTTTCTACTATCGCGATATGTTAAGCGAAGAACTGTTAGCATTAGCACCGAAAGGCGCTTTCAACCTGCATGGTTCTTTACTGCCTAAATACCGTGGTCGTGCACCAATCAACTGGGCACTGTTAAATGGTGAAAGCGAAACAGGCGTGACGCTGCACAAAATGGTCGCTAAAGCTGATGCTGGCGACATCGTAGCGCAAGAAAAAGTGGCTATCACGGATACTGATACTGCTCTGACTCTGCACGCGAAAGTTCGTGAAGCAGCAGAAGTTCTGTTAGATAAAACTCTGCCATTAATCGAAGCGGGCAGCTATAAAACTGTTGCTCAAGATGAGAGCCAAGCAAGCTACTTCGGTCGTCGTTGTGCTGATGACGGTCAAATCGACTGGAGCCGTAGCGCGAAAGAAATTAGCTGCCTGATCCGCGCAGTGACTGAACCATACCCAGGCGCGTTCACCTATTTAGGTGCACGTAAAATGATCGTATGGCGTGCTCGTGTATTAGACGATAACCAAGGTAAAGCTGCGGGTACCGTATTATCTAGCGACCCACTGCGTATCGCATGTGGTCAAGGCGCACTGGAAATCGTGAGTGGTCAAAGCGAAACCGGTTTATACATGCAAGGCAACCGTCTAGCTAATGAAATGGGCATCGTCACTGACGTTCGTGTTGGTGCTAAACCAACTGCGCAAGTTAAGCGTCGTAAACGTGTTCTGATCTTAGGTGTGAACGGCTTTATCGGTAACCACTTAACTGAGCGTCTGTTACAAGATGACAACTACGATATCTATGGTATGGATATTGGTTCATCTGCAATTGAACGCTTCATCGGTAACCCACGCTTCCACTTCATCGAAGGTGACGTAAGCATCCACACTGAGTGGATTGAATACCACATCAAAAAATGTGACGTTATTCTGCCATTGGTTGCTATCGCTACGCCAATCGAATATACCCGTAACCCACTGCGTGTATTCGAATTAGACTTCGAAGAAAACCTGAAAGTTGTTCGTTACTGCGTGAAATACAACAAACGCATCATCTTCCCATCAACTTCTGAAGTTTATGGTATGTGTGATGATAAAGAGTTTGATGAAGACGAATCTCGCCTAATCGTTGGTCCAATCAACAAACAACGTTGGATTTACTCTGTATCTAAACAGTTACTTGACCGAGTAATCTGGGCATACGGCGCGAAAGAAGGTCTGAAATTCACCTTATTCCGTCCATTTAACTGGATGGGGCCACGTTTAGACAGCCTGAACTCTGCGCGTATTGGTAGCTCACGTGCGATTACTCAGTTGATTCTGAACTTAGTTGAAGGTTCACCAATCAAGTTAGTCGATGGTGGTGCACAAAAACGCTGCTTCACAGATATCAAAGATGGTATCGAAGCACTGTTCCGCATCATTGAAAACAAAGACGGCAAATGTGATGGTCAAATCATCAACATCGGTAACCCAACTAACGAAGCAAGTATTCGTCAGTTAGCGGAAATGCTGTTAGAAAGCTTCGAAAAACACCCAGCTCGTAGCAAGTTCCCTCCATTTGCTGGCTTCCGTGAAATCGAAAGCGCTAGCTACTATGGTCAAGGTTACCAAGACGTCGAGCATCGTAAACCAAGTGTTGAAAACGCACGTCGTTTACTTGACTGGGTTCCGACTATCGACATGAAAGATACCATTGAAGAAACATTAGACTTCTTCTTACAGGGTGCTGTAGAAGAGCTGGAAAGCAAAAAATAATGAAAAAAGTTGGCTTGAGAATCGATGTGGACACCTATCAAGGTACATTGAAAGGGGTTCCTCAATTACTTAAAGTGCTCAAAGAGCATGATATTCAGGCCAGCTTTTTCTTCAGTGTAGGACCCGATAATATGGGGCGCCATTTATGGCGCCTTTTGCGTCCTAAATTTCTGTGGAAAATGCTACGGTCGAATGCGGCATCTTTGTATGGTTTAGATATTTTACTGGCGGGTACTGCGTGGCCAGGTAAAAAAATCGCCAAAGATTTAGGCTATTTGATGAAACAAACCTTGGATGCTGGGCATGAAGTCGGCTTACATGCATGGGATCATCAAGGATGGCAAGCCAAAGTGGCTAAATGGAGCGAAGCTCAACTCACTGAACAAGTGAAATTGGGTGTCGATGCATTGCAGCACGCGACAGGTCAACGAGTCACTTGTTCTGCGGTTGCAGGGTGGCGTGGTGACGAGCGTGTACTCGAAGTTAAACAAAGGTTTGATTTCGACTACAATAGTGACTGCCGTGGAAAATTCCCATTTAGACCTATTCTACGCGATGGTTCGTTGGGAACAGTACAAATTCCAGTGACGTTGCCGACCTACGATGAAGTCGTCGGTACAGTAGTAACAGACGAAGAATTTAATGATTTTATTCTTCAAGCAATAAAAGATGACCAAGGTGTTCCGGTTTACACTATCCATACGGAAGTGGAAGGAATGTCAAAGTCACAACAATTTTCACAATTATTGGAACGAATTAAGCAAGAAGAAATCCAATTCTGTACATTGAGTGAATTGTTGCCTGAAGACATCAATACGCTTCCAAAAGGAAGAGTGGTTCGCGCCCCATTCCCGGGACGAGAAGGTTGGCTGGGCTGCCAAGAAGAGGAATAAAATACCCATGTTGAATAACCGAGCGAGCAAAGTAGGAGCCTCTCTGCTGGCTCTTTTTTTTGTCTTGACCTATTTGTTGCCGTTAAACAGTCGTTTACTTTGGCAGCCGGATGAAACCCGTTATGCGGAAATCAGTCGCGAAATGCTACAACGCGGTGACTGGATAGTGCCGTACATGCTGGATATTCGTTACTTTGAGAAACCAGTAGCGGGGTATTGGATCAACAATATTAGCCAAATGATTTTTGGTGACACAAACTTTGCAGTTCGTTTTGGTTCTGTCTTCTGTATTTTATTGAGCACTCTGCTGGTTTACCGCATGGCAAAAATGATGTGGCGTAACAGCCATGTTGCCTATGTGGCAAGCTTCATCTACATCTCGATGTTCTTGGTGTTTGCAGTAGGGACATACAGCGTTCTTGACCCGATGCTATCGTTATGGATAGCCGCCAGTATGTTTTGTTGCTTATGGGCGATGAAAGCTCGAGAGGTTAAGACCAAACTCGCCGCATGGGGAGCTCTTGGGCTGGCCTGTGGTATGGCGTTTATGACCAAAGGCTTTTTAGCTTTAGCTATTCCTGTCATTGTGATGCTACCTATCACCTTGTATCAAAAACGTTTCCTTGAAATGCTTAAATATGGTCCATTAGCGATTATTACTGCGGTGATCATCAGCTTGCCGTGGGCATTGGCCATAGCCAAACAAGAACCGGATTACTGGAATTACTTTTTTTGGATTGAGCATGTGAAACGCTTTACGGCGGATGATGCTCAGCATGTTGCGCCATTCTGGTACTACATTCCGATTATTTTGCTTGGGGCTATTCCGTGGATGGGCTTAGTACCTGGCTCATTAATTAAAGGATGGAAAGAGCGTAAATCTAGCCCAGATATGTTCTTTTTACTATGTTGGTTTGTAGTTCCGGTGATTTTCTTCAGTATTTCACGCGGAAAACTACCGACTTACATGCTGCCGTTTATGGCGCCATTGGCGCTGCTAATGGCGAAATATGGTGTGGATTGTGTACGTAATGGCACCATGAAGGCATTGAAAGCCAACGGAATTATTAACATTGTTATCGGGATTGCCGCCGTGATAGCGGTGATTATCGTCAGCAGTGTGATCAAAAAGCCCCTATATGAGCATGATGAATGGTCAAAAATGGTGCTGGGGGTTGTGGCGTTTTCAATTTGGGCGATCATCGGCTATCTCTGTACCGTATTAAATGCGAAATATTGGCTGTGGGCGGCATCTTGTTCATTGGCGGTCAGCTTATGTATTGGTAGTGCATTACCAAATAACACTATTGATTCGAAGTTACCGCAGAATTTTATTCATCAAAATCATGATCTCTTGATGAACAGTCAATATTTGATGGCAAGTAACGTCGGCGTAGCTGCGGGGCTGGCATGGGAAACCAAAAATTCCAATATTTATCTCTATAATAGCAGCGGTGAATTAACCTATGGCTTGGAATACCCAGACAGTGCGCATCGTTTGGTTAAACCGGATGAATTTGCTGCATGGCTGGCAAAAGCTCGCCAAGAAGGGCAGGTCACCGTGGTGTTCTTGTTAGGTAAAAAAGAAGGGTTGCCAGACATTCCGAAGCCGGATGAAGTCATTAAGAATTCCCGTATGGCGATAGTGGTTTACCATAAACAATGATAGCGCAATTACTTCTATTACTTCTTGTCAGCGTGTTGACTTGCATTGGGCAAATAGCCCAAAAGCAAGCGGTCGTCGTTTGGCAAGGAGACAAACATAATAAAGCCGCATCCGCCATTCGTTGGCTGGTGCTGGCGGTATTAATGTTGGGATTGGGAATGCTGTTTTGGCTAAAGTTATTGGAAACAATGCCACTCAGTATTGCCTACCCGATGCTCAGTATTAATTTCGTTTTGGTCACATTGATAGGGCAATTTGTCTACCATGAGCAAACGGGGCTAAACCACTGGCTCGGGGTTGCCTCAATCATGATGGGAATACTACTGATGAGTATAAGTGTATGAATAAAGGATACTTATGGGTACTCGGTAGTGCGCTATTAGTCACCGTCGCACAGCTCAGCCTGAAAGCGGGAGTTGTTGAGCTTCCATCGTTCTCTCTAGGTTGGCACTGGTTGCAGCTAGAATGGCTGGCAGATAATGCGGCAAGTTTAGGGGTTATCTTTGTCGGGTTAGTCTGCTATGCGTTATCGATGCTGTGTTGGCTATTTGCGTTAAAATATATCGCGCTTAATAAAGCCTACCCGCTTATCAGCCTCAGCTATGTTTTCGTTTACATATTGGCGGTGGTGTTGCCATGGTTCAATGAACCCGCAACGGCGTTAAAAGCGGCGGGGATTGCATTTATTCTGCTAGGCGTATGGCTGATCAGTCGACCTTCTAAGCCTTTAACGAAAAAAGCTAAATAGCATCAGATAATTAGCCTTAGGTGTTTATTTTTTATGCGCTGCACTGTTGATCATTGTACATTATAGTCTCGCGTATTAAGATATCACTTAAGGTTATTATTTTGGGGTTATCTATGCCCGCTGGTTATCTATAAGGTACGCTATGATAGTGAATCTCAAATACCTACCATTGCTGTGTTGCCTCGTGTTGATTGGCTGCTCTTCATCCGTAAAACGGACGTCAGCACCGCCAATGAAAACCCAATTGTCTGATCCCATAATGACTATCGCGCAGCTCAAAGACCAGCTAAGCCAGTGGTATGGCACGCCGTATCACTATGGCGGCATGAGCCAAAATGGTGTGGATTGTTCGGGTTTTGTCTATCGAACATTCAGTGATCGCTTTGCGATTGAAGTCCCGCGTACGACGGTTGACCAAACGCGTTTAGGTACGCGTATTGATAAATCGGATTTAATGCCGGGTGACCTTGTATTTTTTAAAACGGGATCAGGGGAAAACGGTCTGCATGTTGGGATTTACGATACTGATAACACATTTATCCATGCATCTACTAGTAAAGGTGTGATGCGTTCATCGATGGATAATAGCTATTGGCGAAAAGTGTTTTGGCAGGCACGGCGCATCTAATTTCGCTTCATTCCTCATTAATTCTTCAGTGATTATGCTATCTTAGGAGCAAGTTTTGCTTTTAGGATAGCCGAATGTCTACATTACGTTTATTTATTTCTGAATCCTTCGATCCTTGGTTTAATTTAGCGGTTGAAGAGACTATTTTCCGTCAAATGTCAGCTGACCAACGCGTGATGTTCCTATGGCGTAATGCCGATACGGTGGTTATCGGGCGCGCTCAAAACCCATGGAAAGAGTGTAACACTCGCAAAATGGAACAAGATAATGTTCGATTAGCGCGTCGTAGCAGTGGTGGCGGGGCTGTATTTCAAGATTTAGGCAATACCTGTTTTACCTTTATGGCAGGGAAACCGGAATATGATAAAACCATTTCAACGCAAATTATTGTGGATGGGCTGGCAAAAGTCGGGATCCACGCTGAAATTTCTGGGCGTAATGATTTAGTCCTCGAAACCGAAAATGGTCCACGAAAAATTTCAGGCTCAGCCTACCGTGAAACTAAAGATCGTGGCTTTCACCACGGTACTTTACTGATTAATACCGATTTAAGTCGTTTAGCAAATTACCTCAATCCTGATCCTAAAAAACTGCAAGCCAAAGGGATTACGTCAGTGCGTTCTCGAGTTGCCAACTTAAATGAGCTAGTACCGGATATTTCTCATGAAAAAGTGTGCGAAGGGATCATAAATAGCTTCTTTAGTTATTATGGTGAAACCGTCGAGCCAGAATATATCTCACCAGAGAAGCTCCCTGATTTACCTAATTTTGCAGAGACATTTGCGAAGCAAAGTAGCTGGGAATGGAACTTTGGGCAAGCGCCTGCTTTTAGTCACATGGCGGATACTCGATTCCCATGGGGCGGTATTGAGTTTCATTTTGATATTGAAAAAGGCGTGATCACGCGCTGCCAATTTTTCACCGACAGTCTCGATCCATCGCCATTAGAATGGTTAAGCCAGCAATTGGTGGGAGAAGTTTATCGAGCGGAAACCATCCGTCAGTTAATGACTCAAATGAAGACGCAGTGGCCCGCATTGGCTGAACAGTTTGCAGATTTAGAAAATTGGCTCGTTAACGAGCTGAGATAAAAAAAGAGCCGATAATTATCGGCTCAAAATATAGATTTCGTTGGAATGGGTGTTTGAGGGTGTAACGAAAATCTAATGCGCGCTTAATGATGGCAATTGCAAGTCATAAAAGTTTTGCATTCTGGTAACTCACCCGCTTGACGGAATTTAGCAGGGGTAGTATCAAAATGTTTCTTGAAAATACGCGTAAATGTGGCTTGAGAGCTAAAGCCATATTGCAACGCGATATCTAGAATAGGTAAGTTGCCTTCACGTAATGATTTAGCGGCTTCTAGCAGGCGACGTTTACGAACATATTCGCCTAGCGTGCAGCCCTTAAGTTCTTTAAATACACGCTGCAAATGCCATTTCGAATATCCGCTTTTATCCGCGATAGTATCGATTTTGATGCCTTCATTGCGTTGTAATTGGCTTTCAAGCCATCTAATGATTTCATTGACTACACTTTCTGACATATCTACCTCCTACTCTAGTAGGCTATTGTTCATTAATAACTAATAATAACTCATGAAATTATGGTCTATTCTTCCTTTTTTTCCGATATATCGATAGGCTAATCGTGCGGTTTTTGAATGAGAATAACTATTGTTACGATAGTTTTCATTGAAATGCGAAAAACTAAACATACATAGATGAATGTTAATTTATCTTTTAATTCAATTGATTATGATTATTTTTCTGGATAAAAATAGCTTTATTTAGGCTGTTAATAGACTTATTCAAATTTATTGTTGGTGCTGTTCTATTTTATTAACCAAGTAAATTATTGAAATTTTATTTGATGTTATTATGAACAAAATAACTCAAGGTAATATAACAATTAACAGGAAATTCCGAGGTAAATTGTTTTCTTAACAATAGTGCGATGTATTGAAAGGTTCATTTACCCATGAAATTTAAGATTGGGGTAAATGAACCTGATTTCAATATGTAGTTACTTATTAATTACCACTGATAATTCACATTCCAATAAAAATTACGACCTTCCTGTGGTACGCCCATAGAAGAGACATAGTTTCTATCAAACGCATTCTTCAGGGTCAGGGTGGTATTTAGCCCTTTGACAAATTGGTCGGCTTTGTAGTTTACGTAAAAGTCATGTACGCCATAACCTGCATATTGAATCACTTCACGGTGTTTGCGATCTAACCCGTTCTCTGTATTTTGGTTCGATGATTGATATTGTGAGTTCCCCATGAATTTAGTTTTTGCGGTAAATTCACCGGACCAACCCACGTTGACGTCACTGTTTGCAATTGGTGCATTGAAACGCATTATCAGTGTTTCAGGGCGAATGGCCGATAGGGAATAATGCGTATCATTTTCTCGCCCGTCAGTGATATTGTGGTTGATATTGAAGTCAAACCACTCATTTGAATATCGAATGTGGCTATCAAACCCGGATATCGTCGCAGATGGAATATTCTCCAAGAATATTTGCGATGGGAACCAGTTTCCACTGACCTTCTTAAAATCACCACTGGTCACGATGTGATTTTTTGACTTTGTATGGAAATAAGTTGAGCCAATTTGCAGTTCATCACCCTGCAAAACAAAATTATCAAAACTGAAAGTGAATCCAGCCTCAACCGTTTTATTTGTCTCCGGTTTTAAATCGGGTGATGGGCGGAAATCAGAGACAAGACCGAGTAGGGGAACAGTAAAATGGTTAGAGTTATTGTAAAGTTCAGAGAGACGTGGGGCACGATAACTTTCGGCATAGGATGAATGTAATTTGACCCAACTCGTTGGTGTGATGGTAGCGGCAAAACGCGATGACCAATTATTGTGCTGCTGTTTGCCAACATTTTCACGTGCAGTTTTGTAATGGGTAAAACGGGTTCCCGCAGACAAAGTCACAGGCACGCTTTTTAAGCTTACATCATCGATTAACCAGGCAGAAGCATTCGAAATCTCGGCTGGGGGGTAGCTTATAGCATATTCATTAGACACTTGATGTTGCTGAACATAATCAACTCCGCTTTGAACGTGATGACTTAAACGTGGCGTATGAATGGAGAAGTCATTAGAAAACTGACTTCCATAGGTGTATTGATTACGCGTTTCGGTGTCATAACTGTATGACGTAAAAATGTTTGATTTTTTCTGTAAATCTAATTGTGAAAGATGAAGGTTGGTGTAATAAAGTGACCAATTTGCCTGCCAATTCAATGGATTATTAGGTGTGAAATTTTGGTCAATGATAATGTCTTTTTGTATGGTTTCCCTCTGGTGAGGGGAGTTTTTAAATTTAGGTTGACGGGTGTCAATGACTTCTGGTTGTTTTAAGTCAATGGCATCATTGCGGTATTCTTTGTAATGCAAACCGATAGAATAGGCGGGAAGCGCATACCACGTTGTTTTGAATAACCAGTTATGCACTGATTCTCGATGGTCATACTTATTGGAAACAGGCGATCCAGCTAGCTGTTTTTTCCGTTGGGTGTAACTGATTACGCCATCTAGTGGACCTAAACGCCCTAAAAGCGTGGCTCCCGCATGATAACTGGGGTCATTGCGATTCATTCCACCGAATAAACGACCACCAAATTTTCGGTCGGGCTTAAGAATATCCGATGGCGTTAACGTTTTGATGGAAATAGTTCCAGCCAGTGCGCCGCTTCCATGTTGTACAGAAGACGCGCCTTTATGAATGTAAGTTTTGCTGATCAATGATGGATCAATGAAGGTGGCATCAAATAAGCCCGAATAAAAATCTTGGGGAACATTATCCACCATAATTTTTACGCCACGTGAATCGTAGCCTCGCATCTGCACTGACTGCCCATAGGTACTACCTGCTCCAGTCACAAAAATGCCCGCTTGACCCTTTAACAAATCGAGAGCAGATGAGGCAGTTTGTTGTTCTGGTGCCGTAGTATCAATGACCTCAAATTGTTCGGCAACGGCAAATTTTTCGTTATTTAGAGGGGTAGTGGTTACGTGGATCACGTCGTTAGCGGCTAAGGTACTGAATCCAGTCATAGCAAGGGCGACGGCTAATGTTGATAAAGAAAATACTTTGCTGTGTGAAGCATCTGAAGTTGATGCTGATCTCAATGTAAACGCCATTAGGAAATCCTTTCCTGAGTAATATGATTCTGGCTACCGAGATAATAAAAAATATCAGAGGTGGCTTATAGTTAAAAACGAGAATCATTATCGATAATAAAATGGCGGCATCAAGTATTTTTTAGTTAATAATACTGAGTTTTTCAAAATAAATAGTTAATTATTTCTTTAGATGAATGTGTTTGCAGTGAGTTATTTAGAGGGCAAATGAAAATAAGCGCTTTAGATTGAAAATAAGCTAAAGCGCAGGTGTCATTTTTGGATGAAAAGGTTATTTAAAGCGGAAGTTAACTGCGTCAGCCAGTATTTCAATCAATTGTTCAGTGTCCTCCCAACCCAAACATGGATCGGTAATTGATTGACCATAAACTAGAGGCTGATCTGCACAGATTTTTTGATTGCCTTCTTTTAAGAAGCTTTCTGCCATCACACCACTAATTGCTGTTGAGCCTTGCTTAATCTGTTGAGCGATATCTTGCGCTACATCTAATTGGCGACGATGAATTTTCTGGCAGTTACCATGGCTGAAGTCCACCACTAAATGCTCAGCTAAACCAAACTCATTTAATTTTTCACAAGCTTGTGAAATGTACTGCGCTTCATAGTTAGGCTTCTTGCCACCACGCATAATGATATGCCCATGAGGGTTACCACTGGTTTGGTAGATTGTCATCTGCCCGCTCTTATCTGGTGATAAAAACATATGCTGCGCTTTGGCGGCACGAATAGCATCAATAGCGATATTGATATTACCATCGGTACCATTTTTAAAACCAACAGGGCAGGAGAGCGCTGATGCCATTTCACGATGGATCTGGCTTTCGGTGGTACGAGCGCCAATCGCTCCCCAGCTAATTAAGTCCGCAATATATTGTCCTGTCACCATGTCGAGGAATTCAGTAGCGGTTGCTAATCCTAATTGATTAACTTCAATCAAAAGCTTGCGCGCTAAACGAATGCCGGTGTTCACTTGGCATGAGTTATCAAGGTGCGGGTCAGAAATTAAACCTTTCCAGCCCACAACGGTACGCGGTTTTTCAAAATAGGTGCGCATGACAATTTCTAAGCGATCTTGATATTTTTGGCGTAACGTATTTAGCTTATTAGCGTATTCAATTGCGGCATCAATGTCATGAATAGAGCAAGGACCTACAATCACCAGCAAACGCGGGTCTTCACCTGATAGGATCTTTTCAATTCGTTTACGTGACGCTGTCACGTTATCGGCGATTGCTTGGGATATCGGAAATTCCTCAGCGAGTGTTTGTGGCGTAATTAAACTGTCCACTCGCTGAGTTCGTAACTCATCTGTTTTATGCATTTTGTTTCTCAAAACTTTTACTCGGCTGAGCCTTTTTGTACAGCCGTATTAGTGACTAAGGTCACAATAAACGAAACTGGCTCAAATTCAAACCACCAACTTGGGTTGAATGAATAATTTTTTATATTTTATTTTGCTAAAAAATACGACGCTGTAATCCCATCGTATCAATCACTTTGGCTGAAATTTCTTCAACAGAGTAGTTGGTAGTATTTAAGTAATTGATTTTATTCTGTCTAAATAGCGCTTCTACTTCAGCAATTTCAATACGACACTGGCGAAGCGAGGCGTAACGGCTATTTTCTCTGCGTTCTTCACGAATTGCGGCAAGGCGTTCAGGGCTGATAGTTAAACCAAAAAGTTTATGGGTATAGGGACGTAATGCGGCAGGCAGCTGTAAATTGTCCATATCATCGGCAGTGAATGGGTAGTTGGCGGCTTGTATGCCAAATTGCATCGCTAAATATAAGCTTGTTGGTGTTTTACCGCAGCGAGAGACGCCAATTAAGATTACTTGAGCTTGTTCAAGGTTACGTAATGAAATGCCATCATCATGAGCGAGGGTATATTCAATTGCTGCAATACGGGCATCATATTGGTTCATATTTTGCATGGATAACCCGTGAGTACGATTGAGTTTTGGCTCCGGTTCTAACCCGACTTCTCGCTGTATTGGGGCGACCAAACTTTGCACAATATCCTGACAAAATCCTGCACTTTGAGTGATGATTTCTTTCACTTCTGAGGAAATTATTGAATAAAACACCAGTGGACGAAGGGCTGTTTCAGCATAAATAGTGTCAATTTTTTGTTTAATTTCAAGCGCTCGTGCTTGCGTGGTAACAAACGGTAAAGTGTAAGAAATAAAGGATAATGGAAATTGAGATAAGACGGCGTGCCCTAACGTTTCAGCTGTGATTGCGGTGCCATCAGAGATGAAAAAAACGGTACGTTGAACTTGGCTGGCATTTTTACTCATAGAATTTAATTCGCTCATAACTGGCTTCTTTTTATCGTATTTTTTCTGAGTTTTGGAAAATATTGTAAGTGAATAAACATTTAAAAATCATTTATGGGGGGAAGTATAGACAAATTTTGAACAATTTTTAGAACAAAAAAATTTTATTAATTGATGGAACGATTCACCAGTCCATCTTCCCATAACGTCTGTGCTAGTCTATTCGCGAGGCGAATTTTCGCCAACGAGATTTTTTACGATTTGTTGTCTGTCACTAAATTGCTATAAAAGGATCGCTTTCAATGTCCACAAATGGCCTTACTCCGTGTAATGTACTTTGGTATAACCAATTAGGGATGAACGATGTTGACCGTGTTGGAGGCAAAAACGCTTCCCTCGGTGAAATGATCACCAACTTGTCCGATCTTGGTGTATCCGTACCAAACGGTTTTGCGACAACCGCACAGGCGTTTAATGATTTTCTGGAGCAGAGCGGTGTAAACCAGCGTATTTACAACCTGCTAGATGAAACGGATATTGATGATGTGAATCAACTGGCGGCAGCCGGTGCTCAGATCCGCCAATGGGTGATTGATACCCCATTGACGCAAGCATTAGAGCAGGATATTCGTGAAGCTTTCCTTCAATTATCTGAAGGTGAAGCCGAAGCGTCATTCGCTGTTCGCTCATCAGCAACCGCTGAAGATATGCCTGATGCCTCATTTGCTGGGCAGCAAGAGACATTCCTCAACGTTCAAGGGATTGATGCGGTATTGGTTGCCATTAAACATGTATTTGCGTCGCTGTTTAATGACCGTGCTATTTCTTATCGTGTACACCAAGGCTACGACCATCGTGGCGTCGCGTTATCTGCGGGTGTACAACGAATGGTGCGTTCTGACCTCGCTTCTTCCGGCGTTATGTTTACTATCGATACTGAGTCTGGTTTTGACCAAGTCGTGTTTATTACCTCCGCATATGGTCTCGGTGAGATGGTGGTACAGGGCGCGGTAAACCCAGATGAGTTCTATGTCCATAAACCAACCCTGCAAAATAATAAGCCTGCGATTGTACGTCGTACATTAGGCTCTAAAAAATTGCAGATGGTCTATGCCGACAGTAAAGAGCACGGTAAACAAGTGAAGATTGAAGATGTGCCAGAAGCACTACGCAATCGTTTCTCTTTAGCCGATCACGAAGTGGAAGAGCTGGCTCGTCAAGCTTTACAGATCGAAAAACACTACGGTCGTCCAATGGATATCGAATGGGCAAAAGATGGTCATAATGGTCGTCTATATATTGTTCAAGCGCGTCCGGAAACCGTTCGTTCTAACCAACAGGTTATGGAGCGTTATAAACTGAAAGACCAAGGGCAGGTCTTAGTTGAAGGTCGTGCAATCGGTCATCGCATTGGCGCAGGTTCGGTTAAAGTCATCCATAACTTAAGTGAGATGGATAGAATTCAGCCGGGTGACGTATTAGTGACGGACATGACGGACCCCGATTGGGAACCTATCATGAAAAAAGCGGCTGCTATCGTAACAAACCGTGGCGGTCGTACTTGCCATGCGGCGATCATCGCGCGTGAGCTTGGTATCCCTGCCGTTGTTGGTTGTGGTGATGCAACTGAACGCCTGAAAGAAGACCAAGATGTCACTATTTCTTGTGCTGAAGGGGATACTGGCTTTGTTTATGACGGTAAATTGGCGTTTGAAATCCACAGTTCAGAAGTGAACGACATGCCTGATTTGAACGTCAAAATCATGATGAACGTCGGTAACCCAGACCGTGCATTTGATTTTGCGTGTTTACCAAACGAAGGTGTTGGCTTAGCGAGACTCGAATTTATCATCAACCGCATGATAGGTGTTCACCCAAGAGCACTGCTAGAGTTCGATGCTCAGACGCCAGAATTACAAGCAGAAATCCGCAATATGATGGTCGGCTATGACGACCCTGTTGAATTCTACGTTAGCAAGCTGACGGAAGGGATTTCAACACTCGCTGCAGCATTCTGGCCAAAACGCGTGATCGTGCGTTTATCTGACTTTAAATCCAATGAGTATGCCAACCTCGTTGGTGGCGATAAATATGAGCCGAAGGAAGAGAACCCTATGTTGGGCTTCCGTGGGGCGGGGCGTTATGTGTCAGATAGCTTCCGTGCATGTTTTGCACTGGAGTGTGAAGCCGTTAAACGCGTTCGTAATAAGATGGGTCTGACTAACGTTGAAGTTATGATTCCGTTTGTTCGCACAGTAGCACAAGCCGAGTCGGTGGTTGCTGAGCTGGCAAAACATGACCTGAAACGTGGTGAGAATGGCTTAAAAGTGATTATGATGTGTGAAATCCCATCTAACGCACTGCTAGCTGATCAGTTCCTTGAACATTTCGATGGCTTCTCCATTGGTTCTAACGACATGACTCAGTTAACCCTCGGTCTTGATAGAGACTCTGGTGTTGTATCTGAATTGTTTGATGAACGTAATGATGCGGTTAAGGCAATGTTGTCAATGGCAATTAAGGCTGCGAAGCGTCAGAACAAATATGTCGGTATTTGTGGGCAAGGCCCATCAGACCACCAAGATTTTGCACAATGGCTGGTGGATGAGGGCATTGATAGCTTATCGTTGAACCCAGACACAGTAGTGCACACTTGGCTAACAATCGCTGGAAATCAATAATTTAATTATTCATTTTTAGATTGTTCATTATAAGAAGGTCGGTAAATAATTATTATTTGCCGACCTTTGTTTATATATAGAGACAACCTATTACAGCGATAGAATTAAACTCAATGTAAGTTTAATTTACGTAAATATTCATAATATATTATTCAGATTTTCAGCAAAATAAAACTATAGTCTCATAAATGGATTCATTATTAATGTTAAATAAAAAGTTATTAAATAATTAAAACCATTAAATCCATTACTCTAATTATGCGTAATTACGTATAGAGAGAGTAATTGGAATATTATATTAACTATGCAACAGAGAAGCGGAGTGTGGGGGAGATAGAGATAAAAAAAAAAGCCTATCATGGGCTGACAGGCAAAGACTACACACAGCAATTTGGTTAAGTAAGTTACGTTAGAAATTAAATAACATAACTTATTAATTCGTTATCGAAGAGATATTAACAGGGATATATTAAACTGTTTAAATAAGTTAATCACTCGGAACACTCTTAATACCATATTACTTATTGTTCCCAAATGATTATTCATTCGATGTGGAGAATATTAACATAATTAAAGATAAAAACTAACAGTAGTGTGTTAAATATTGTTTCTAAATATTAATGAGAATAGATAGTCGAGAAAACATGTCCAAAATGAAACATGTTTTCTCGAATTAAATGAAATTTATTTCTTCATTAAGAATTCTTCTTCAAGGAATTTTTCGGTGGCTTCTAAATTTTCACTTGGTGGTGCCACTTCATTCATCCACGCTTTGAGCAGGCTATACGAGACAGCCAGCACCACAGGACCAATGAATAAGCCAATCATACCGAATGATAAGATACCGCCGATAACTCCCACTAAAATAAGCACCATAGGAAGATCTGCACCCATTTTAATTAGCCAAGGTCGTAGCACTCCATCCATAGTGGCAACCACTGCCGCCCAAACCCCGGGAATAATTGCCCAGGTAGTATCTCCCGTCCAAAATAGCCACAGAACGGAAGGTACCATGACTAATAGTGGGCCAAGTTGTGCAACACAGCAGATAAAAATCAAGACCGTTAAAATGGCAGCATAGCTAATACCCGATAGAGCAAGACCAACCCCACCCACAATGGCTTGAATTAACGCAGTAACAACTACGCCAAGTGCGACTGCACGAATAGATTGTGCTGCAAGTACCACAGCCGCATCGCCGCGGATGCCCGCAAGACGTACAGCAAAGTGACGAACACCGATTGTCACCAGCTCGCCTTTATAATAGAGCAGCCCACTAAACAGCAGCATCAATACGAGGTGGAATAAGAAGCGGCTGGCACTAACGGCCTGCGTTGCAAACCATCCTGCGGCTTGACCGAAATAAGGTTGTACTTTAGCCAATAACGCATTACCACCACTTGTTACTAAACTGTGCCAAGCGTAATACAGTTTCTCTCCGACCATAGGCACTTGATTCAGCCACTCTAAATCCGGCAAGGTGATACTGGCCGGTGACTTCGCCAATTCGATAAGCGGCGCACTGTTTTGAATAATGCTGCCAATCAAAATACTGGTTGGAATAACAAAAAGAAGGAAGATCAGTAGAACCATGGTCAGCGAAGCAAGCCAGCGCTTATTCCATAGGCGTGCTTGTAGTCGTAAGAGAATTGGCCAAGTAGCAATCACCATCATCCCCGCCCATACGAATCCTAAAATAAATGGGCTTAAGACCCAAAAACAGGTCGCTATCATAAAGATAATGGAGAGCAGTCCAAGGATGAGTTTGGGTAAATCCAAACGTTTTTGCGATTTTTCCATTAATGATCAATCCTTAACAAATGAAAATTCTGTGGGGTTAGGGCTTTTACAGGTGAAAATAGTGTAATTATTTTTCATGCTTAAAAGAAACGATATTGTGATATGGTTTTACTGACAATGTCACCGGCAGATGCGCTATCTTTACAGGCTGCGAGGGAACACTCCAATAAACCTTGTGCCTATTGTGCTACTTAAACTAAAGATAGTACATAACGACAAATGCGATTACTCAACAACAAGAGTCATGATTAATAATGATCCCGCGTATATCTGAAGCACCACATCTTAGTCAGTTAGCTATCCAATTTCTGCACGAGCTACAACAGCAAGGTTTTACTGGTGATACTGGCACCAGCTACGCTGAGCGTTTATCCATGGCGACTGACAACAGCATTTACCAACTATTACCACAAGCTGTCATCTTCCCGCGTTCCAGCGCTGACGTACAAATCATTACGCGCGTCGCAGGGCAAGACAAATACCGTGAATTAAGTTTCACGCCACGCGGCGGGGGAACGGGCACTAATGGGCAATCACTCACCGAAGGGATTGTAGTGGACATGTCCCGCTATATGAATCGAATTTTAGAAATCAACCCAGAACAGGGATGGGCAAAAGTTGAAGCTGGCGTGATTAAAGACCAACTCAACCAATTTCTAAAACCGTATGGCTACTTTTTCTCTCCGGAGCTATCCACAAGTAACCGTGCGACATTGGGCGGGATGATCAACACAGATGCTTCTGGGCAGGGATCATTAGTGTATGGCAAAACGTCAGACCATGTTTTAGGGGTTAAAGCGATGGTTTTGGGTGGCGCTTGCCTTGATACTCGCGCTATGCCTATCGAACTCGCCCAAACGATTGCGTTAGAGGATTCAGTCGAAGGGCGTATCTATAAAACTGTACTTGAACGCTGCTTAGAGCAACGTCCGTTAATTGAAGAAAAATTTCCAAAACTAAACCGATTTTTAACGGGCTATGACTTACGCCATGTTTTTAATGATGACCTTACTCAGTTTGATTTAACGCGAATTTTAACAGGGTCTGAAGGCTCGCTGGCGTTTATTACGGAAGCCACGTTGGATATTACGCCGCTACCGAAAGTGCGCCGTTTGGTGAACGTCAAATATGATTCGTTTGAATCCGCATTGCGTAACGCACCATTTATGGTGCAGGCGCAAGCACTCTCGGTAGAAACTGTCGACTCGAAAGTTTTGAATCTTGCGAAAGAAGATATTGTTTGGCACTCCGTAAAATCGCTGATCACCGATGTACCGAATAAAGAGATGCTTGGGCTGAACATTGTTGAGTTTAGTGGCGATGATGCAGATGAAATCAATCGTTTGACTGATAGCTTATGCCAGCGCCTTGATGAATTGATGGCGAGTCAGCGAGCGGGCGTGATTGGCTACCAAGTTTGTCATGACCTTGCTGATATTACTCGTATCTATAATATGCGCAAAAAAGCGGTGGGATTATTGGGTAACAGCAAAGGTGCCGCGAAACCCATCCCATTTGTTGAGGATACCTGTGTACCACCGGAGCATCTTGCGGATTATATCGAGGAATTCAGAGCGCTACTGGATAGCCATAAACTAAATTATGGGATGTTTGGTCATGTGGATGCAGGTGTTTTACACGTTCGCCCAGCATTAGATATGTGCGACCCTCAGCAAGAAATGTTAATGAAGCAAATTTCGGATGAAATTGTTACTTTGACTGCAAAATATGGCGGCTTACTGTGGGGGGAACACGGTAAAGGCTTCAGAGCGCAATATAGCCCAGAATTCTTTGGTGAAGTGCTTTACGGTGAGCTGCGTAATATTAAGGCGGCATTTGATCCCTATAACCGTTTGAACCCCGGAAAAATTTGTCCACCAGCGGGTATCGATGCCCCAATGAAACAGGTGGATGCAACCAAACGCGGCACATACGATCGTCAAATCCCAATTCAAATACGCCAAGAGTTCCGAGGTGCGATGGATTGTAACGGCAACGGGCTTTGTTTCAACTTTGATGTAAAAAGTCAAATGTGCCCATCGATGAAAATTAGCCGCCAGCGCGTGCATTCACCGAAAGGTCGTGCAACGTTAGTTCGAGAATGGCTGCGTTTATTGGCGGAGCAGGGCGTTACACCAGAGCAAATTGAAAAAGGCGTGAGAAGCGAGTCTCCATCGTTACGTGGGTTGATTGAAAAAACGCGTAACTCATGGCGGGCGAAGCTAGGGGATTATGATTTCTCCCATGAAGTAAAAGAGTCAATGTCTGGGTGTTTAGCCTGTAAAGCGTGCTCGACTCAGTGCCCCATTAAAATTGATGTGCCGTCTTTCCGGGCAAAATTTCTTGCGCTATATCATAGCCGTTACTTGCGACCAGTTCGTGACCATATTGTGGCGAATGTGGAAGCTAGTGCTCCGTTAATGTCAAAAGCACCGGGCGTTTTTAACTTCTTCTTGCGTCAAACGGTGGTTCAGAAACTGAGCGAACACACTATTGGTATGGTGGATTTACCGTTATTTTCTCAACCGACGCTGAAACAGGAGTTATCAGGGCATGCAGCGACCTCCCTGACATTAGAACAACTTGAAGGAATGTCTGCTAGCCAGCGCGAAAAACATGTGCTCGTGGTGCAAGACCCGTTCACTAGCTACTATGATGCAAAAGTGGTGGTGGATTTTGTTCGTCTGATCGAAAAGTTAGGCTATAAGCCTGTGTTACTCCCATTCTCACCGAATGGCAAAGCACAACATATCAAAGGTTTCTTAAGCCGTTTTGCGAAAACTGCACGTAAAACATCAGACTTTTTAAATCGTGTTGCTAAACTGCAATTACCGATGGTGGGTGTCGACCCTGCATTGGTACTGTGTTATCGCGATGAATATCATGAAATTTTAGGTGAGGAGCAATGCCAATTTACGGTAATGCTGGCTCATGAATGGCTAATCTCATTACCGGAACAAACCAAAAATGACGGAACTGATGAGCAGCCTTGGTATCTCTTTGGTCACTGTACCGAATCAACGGCATTACCCAATAGCGCCAACCAATGGGCTGCACTGTTTTCCCGTTACGGGCGTAAACTCACTAATGTGAGTGTTGGATGCTGTGGAATGGCGGGAACTTATGGTCATGAAGTCGCGAACCTTGAGAATTCAAAAGGCATTTACAATCTATCGTGGAAACCTGCGATAGAAAAACTACCCCTAGAACGCTGCTTAAGTTCGGGATATTCTTGTCGTAGCCAAGTAAAACGAATGGAAAAAACGGCAATCAAACACCCAATTCAAGCCTTACTGGAGATTGTTTCATGATTTGGAAGCGTCAATTTAACTTGCAACAAATGGCGGCAATGGCTGAAAGCTGTATGTTAGGCCATATAGGGATTGAAATTACAGGCTTTGGTGATGACTACCTTGAAGGTACCATGCCAGTCGACCATCGCACCAAACAGCCTTTTGGTTTGCTACACGGTGGTGCTTCGGTTGTATTGGCTGAATCCTTAGGTTCAATCGCAGGCTACCTATGCAGTGAAGGTGATCAACGTGTAGTTGGTGTGGAAATTAACGCAAACCATATTCGTGCAGCGCGAGAAGGTGTGGTGAGAGGTGTATGCAAACCGATTCATCTAGGGCGCCGTCAGCAAGTGTGGAATATCGAAATTTTTAACGAGAAAAACCAACTGTGTTGCACCTCCCGTTTAACAACTGCCGTATTGTTTGAATAATCAGCAGTTTGTTTCTTCTGATACCCTCAGTTTATTTGAGGGTATCAATCCTATATTTATCTTTCATATCAATTCTTTATAACTTATCTAATTTATTCATTCTCATTCAATGAATGTGGTACTAAACCGAATATCACTTTATTAATTTGTGTTATTTTTATGTACTCAATAATACATAAAAAACATTATCATGAATGAGATTTATTTCTTAATTATTAATTGGTTAGATATTTCCATAAACTAAAATCCTGTCAGTAAACCGTTCTCATCGCTATAACCTCTTAAAACAAATGGTTGAAGTCATATGGGTAATCATTACCATGTCATATAGAGAAGAAATCGCTGATAACAGGCTGAAAAACCATAAGAAAAGTGAGGTCAATATGACTGGTGGTGTAGAAACATTTTCATTGGATGAAAATTCATGGCAGGGCGTCAGCCTAACCCCAAGTGCCGCTAAACAGATCAATAAGTTAGTTCTTCAAACACCGAATAGTAAAGGTCTATCCCTCGGCGTGAAACAGTCGGGATGTGCAGGTTTTGGATACGTCTTCGAGATGATTGAAAACCCAACCGATGACCACTTAGTGTTTGAACTCGATGGCGCACACTTGTATGTGCCTAAAAAAGCAATGCCATTCATTGATGGCACGGTAGTGGATTATGTCCAAGAAGGGCTTAACCATATTTTTAAATTTAATAACCCGAAAGCTCAACATGCCTGTGGGTGTGGTGAAAGCTTCGGCGTTTAACTTGTGAAGCTAGATTATGTCTCAGAGCAATGTAGAAGTTGGCGAAGATGTTCAAAGCTGGCTTGATGAAAAACGTTATAAAGAAGGCTTTTTTACCCAAGTTGCCACCGATGAGATGGCAAAAGGGCTAAATGAAGAGGTGGTTCGTGCTATTTCTGCGAAGCGTAATGAACCTGAGTGGATGCTGCAATTTCGTCTTGATGCCTTTAATCACTGGAAAGGCATGGAAGAGCCACACTGGCTGAAAGCCCATTATCCAAATTTGGATTACCAAGATTATAGCTATTATTCCGCGCCATCTTGCGGGTCGTGTGATGATGCCTGTGGTTCACAGCCAGGCGCGACACAATCAACAGGCGCTGCGGAAGAAGCGAATTACCTGACGAGCGAAGTGGAAGATGCCTTCAATCAGCTTGGTGTGCCTGTCCGTGAAGGCAGTAAAGTGGCGGTAGATGCGATTTTTGACTCCGTTTCTGTATCAACAACCTACCGTGGCGATTTAGCCAAGCACGGGATCATTTTCTGCTCGTTCAGCGAAGCTATTCAAGAATACCCTGAGCTGGTTCAAAAATATTTAGGTAGCGTCGTCTCGAGTCACGATAACTTTTTTGCTGCACTGAATGCAGCCGTGGCATCGGACGGAACTTTTGTTTACATCCCGAAAGGGGTGCGTTGCCCTATGGAGTTATCGACTTATTTCCGTATTAATGCGGCAAAAACAGGGCAATTTGAACGCACAATATTAATTGCCGACGAAGGCAGTTATGTGAGTTACATCGAAGGGTGTTCAGCACCAGTGAGGGATAGCTATCAATTGCACGCAGCTGTTGTGGAAGTGATTATCCATAAAGATGCCGAAGTGAAGTACTCGACAGTCCAAAACTGGTTCTCGGGTGGTGATAGCGAAACGGGGGGAATTCTCAATTTCGTGACTAAGCGTGCCCTGTGCGAAGGGGAAAATTCCAAAATGTCATGGACACAATCCGAAACAGGTTCTGCCATTACGTGGAAATACCCAAGCGTGATTTTAAAAGGGGATAACTCTGTTGGGGAATTTTTCTCTGTCGCGCTGACCAACGGTAACCAACAAGCGGATACGGGCACCAAAATGATCCACATTGGCAAAAATACCCGCTCAACGATTATCTCAAAAGGGATTTCGGCAGGTAAAAGCCAAAATAGTTATCGTGGGCTCGTCAAAATACTTCCGAGTGCCCATAACGCTCGTAATTTTACCCAATGTGACTCCATGCTGATTGGTACCCAATGTGGCGCTCATACCTTCCCGTATGTGGAAGTGAAGAACAATACCGCGCAATTAGAACATGAAGCGACAACGTCGCGCATTGGTGAAGACCAGCTGTTTTATTGCTTGCAACGTGGGATCAGCGAAGATGACGCTATCTCAATGATTGTTAACGGCTTCTGTAAAGATGTTTTCTCAGAATTGCCACTAGAGTTTGCCGTTGAGGCACAAAAATTATTGGCTATCAGCTTAGAACACAGTGTGGGCTGATCCTAACCGAGTTTAGTTGCGCTTGAGCGCTAAAGGCATGTTGATATGTTAAGTATTAAAGATTTACATGTAAGTGTAGAAGGTAATGAAATTTTAAAAGGGCTGTCTCTGGAAATTAAACCGGGTGAAGTTCATGCGATTATGGGACCAAACGGTTCGGGTAAAAGTACTTTGTCCGCAACCCTAGCAGGCCGTGAAGATTACCAAATTGATAGTGGTGAAGTGACATTCAACGGTAAGGATTTACTTGAGTTAGATCCAGAGGAACGCGCGGGTGAAGGGATTTTTCTTGCATTCCAATATCCGGTTGAAATTCCGGGTGTGAGTAACCAATTTTTCCTGCAAACGTCAGTGAATGCGGTGCGCGAATATCGCCAGCAAGAGGCGTTAGACCGCTTTGATTTCCAAGATTTTATCGAAGATAAAATCGAATTGTTGGATATGCCACAAGACCTGCTTACTCGTTCAGTTAACGTAGGTTTCTCCGGTGGAGAGAAAAAACGGAATGACATTTTACAGATGGCTGCGTTAGAGCCTAAGTTATGTATTTTAGATGAAACCGATTCGGGTTTAGATATCGATGCGCTAAAAATCGTCTCCAATGGCGTGAATTCACTACGTACACCAGAGCGTTCATTTATTATCGTGACCCACTATCAGCGAATTTTGGACTATGTAAAACCTGATTTTGTTCACGTCCTGTATCAAGGAAAAATCATCAAATCCGGTGATTTCAGTTTAGCGAAAAAACTGGAGGAGCAAGGCTATGGCTGGCTTATTGACCAACAGTGAAAGAGCGGAAAAACGCGCTGCGGTTGATGCTTTAAATCAGCAGGCAATGCGCCGTTTTGAAACGCTATATGAGCAAGGATTAGGTGGAAAATCTCAGCACGCTCAAACCCATTGGAGCCTTGCTAAACACGTAGGGCTGCCCGCTTTTCGTCATGAAGACTGGCGCTATACTCCGTTAAACAGCGTGTTAAATACCCACTACCGTTTTAGCTCACAAGAACAGCAGGCACCGCTAAGTGACGCACTCGCATTAGCTATCGATGCCTATCGTGTTGTGTTGGTGGATGGGCGCTACAATGCGGAACTGAGCTCTGTCGATACGGGGGAATTTCAAGTTTCTCTGCTCGATAGCCAAGACTGGCTACCAGATGCGGTGAACAGCGAGATTTTCTTACATTTAACGGAATGCCTAGCGGCTCAACCGCTTATCATCCAGTTAGCTGCCAATAAAGTTGCGACTAAGCCACTCTATTTACTGAATATCTCCAGTGGTAGCCATGATCCAAGCTCAATGAACATGAGCCAATATCGCTATCATTTGACTCTGGGGAACAATAGCCAGTCTCAAGTGATTGAACACTTTGTCAGTTTAGATGACCAAGCGCATCTTACTGGTGGGCGTTTAACGGTTGAAGTGGGTGATAACGCTCAGTTTACCCATTTCAAACTGATGACAGAAAACCCACAGGCGCAGCACTTTGCTCATAATGACATTGTGGTGGGGCGTGATAGCCAAGTGAAAAGTAGCTGCTTTTTATTAGGTGCAGGGCTAACTCGTCATCATACAAGTAGCCGTCTTGACGGTGAAAATACGGAATTCGAGTTAAACAGCCTGTTGTTGCCGCAAGGTAATGAAATTGCCGACACACGCAGCTATCTTGAACACAATGCGGGTTATTGTAATAGCCGACAGCTGCATAAAGTGATCGCCATGGATAGCAGCAAAGCGGTATTCAACGGGATGATCAAAGTTGACCCTAACGCGCTGAAAACAGACGGTCAAATGACTAACAATACCCTGTTACTGGGTGAAAAAGCGGAAATTGACACGAAGCCTCAACTGGAGATCTATGCTGATGACGTGAAGTGTGGTCATGGGGCAACGGTTGGGCGCATCGATGATGAGCAACTCTTTTATCTACGCTCTAGAGGGATTGATAGTCAAGCTGCTAAACAGATGATTATCAATGCATTCGCAGCTGAATTAACCGAATCTATTACCATCGATGGGTTAAAACAGGCCGTGATGGCGAATATTCATCAACGCTTAGCGGAGGTGTAAACCGATGTTATTTGATGTTGAATCGGTCAGGCAGGATTTTCCTGCCTTAGCGCAATCCGTGAATAACCATCCATTGGTCTATTTAGATAGTGCGGCGAGTGCTCAAAAGCCTCAGCAGGTTGTGGATGCAGAGAGTCAATTTACGTTGCATCAATACGCGGCAGTGCACCGTGGGGTTCATACGTTAAGCGCGAATGCCACCACGCTGGTGGAAAATGTTCGCCAAAAAGCCGCGGATTTTTTGCATGCGGCCTCCCCTGAAGAGATAGTGTTTGTCAAAGGGACGACGGAAGGGATTAACCTTGTTGCTAATAGCTTTGGGCGCCAGTTTATCCAGCAAGGTGATAATATTATTATCACTGAAATGGAGCACCATGCGAACATTGTTCCTTGGTTTATGTTGGCGCAAGAGCGTGGCTTTGAAGTCAGAATCCTGCCTATCCTTGAGGATGGTACCCTCGATGCCACTCAGCTCGCACAACTCATCGATGTGCGTACAAAACTCTTCAGTTTCACTCATATTTCCAATGTGCTTGGTACCGTTAATCCGGTGAAAAAATTGATTTCACAAGCGCGTGAAATTGCAGGGAGGTATGGAAATAGGCTGACCATCCTCGTGGATGGTGCACAAGGGGCGATGCATCAACAGGTGGATGTACAAGCGCTAGATTGCGATTTTTATGTTTGTTCAGGCCATAAGCTATATGGACCAACCGGTATTGGGATCCTCTACGGCAAGAAGGCATTGCTTGAAAAAATGCCGCCTTGGGAAGGGGGTGGGGCGATGATCCGCCAAGTCAGCCTGAAAAAAGGAGTCACATTTGCGGACATTCCATGGCGATTTGAAGCTGGCACCCCAAATATTAGTGGTATCATTGGGTTAGGCGCAGCTTTAGACTATCTCAATGAGTTAGGATTAAGCGAAACTTTTACGTATGAAAAGCAATTGATGCAATATGCGACGGATTTGCTTAAGCAAGTGCCTTCCCTTCATTTATATGGGAATGACCAACGTGAAGGCGTGATAGCCTTTAATTTAGGTGAACATCATGCTTATGATGTTGGGGCATTTCTGGATAGATATGGGATTGCTATTCGTACTGGGCACCACTGTGCTATGCCATTAATGGAACATTATCAAGTTCCTGCGATGTGTCGGGCATCTATTGGTGTTTATACGACTAAGCAGGATATCGATGCTTTGTATAATGCGTTACTGCGTGTTAAACAATTACTTGGCTAGATACCGATGGTATATCGAAGTCACCGTATTGCAGCAAATAGAGATTGTAGCAGATAGAGAGAAGGAAATATTATGTCGGCATTACCCGATGAAGCGAAGCTATTACGCAATTTTGCACGTTGCCAAGATTGGGAAGAACGCTATTTGTATATGATTGAACTGGGCGGGCGATTACCTGCGTTATCTGAAGCTCAACAGGTGGATGATAACTTGATAGCAGGTTGCCAAAGCCAAGTGTGGATTGATATGCAAAAACAACCGGATGGTCATGTTGTTCTTGCCGGAGATAGTGATGCCGCTATTGTTAAAGGGTTAGTGGCGATTGTGATTATTCTCTTTCAAGGAAAAACACCTGAACAGATCCTTACTGTGGATGTAAAACACTTTTTCCAGCAATTGGCGCTTGAGCAGCATCTTACGCCTTCTCGGACTCAAGGTTTAAATGGCATGATTAAGTCGATTTTAGCGCGAGCTCACCAACTTCTTTAAGTACTCAGTGGGAAATTGTCGGAATTTCCCACACTTTTCTTTTCTTCCTATTATTTTTATCCTAGAAAATATACCTAAGTAACTCACTGTATTTTATTGCTAAACTAACAATGACGAGACAAAGTTAGCTCACATTCAAATTATTAGCAGACTAAAATATTTATTAAGTATTAAAGATATTCGAGATAGTTGCTATTATGAGCGATATTGTTTGAATTTTGTAATGAATCTTATTTTCCTTGGAGTAGGTATGAAAAGAGTTTTGACGGCGGTAAGTCTGTTTGTCATGAGTGCGGTGCTGGCACCAGCGCAGGCTAAAGATTATCCATTACCCAATAACAACACACGCCTGATCGGGGAAAATATCACCTATGTGGTGCCTAACGATGGGCGCCCACTGGAAGCTATAGCAAGCGACTATCAGATTGGTTTGTTGGCGATGTTAGAGGCGAACCCTGGAACAGACCCTTATTTACCTGAAGTGGGTAAGCCACTGATTATTCCTGCTCAAATGTTATTACCTTCGACACCGCGTACCGGTATCGTGATTAACTTAGCGGAAATGCGTCTTTATTATTACCCTGAAAATAGCCATAAAGTGGCTGTGTATCCGATCGGTATTGGTCAGCTAGGACGAGATACACCTGAAATGGTGACGTCCATTAGCCAATTGATTAAAGACCCTACATGGACACCAACCACCAATATCCGTAAACATTATGCACAGCAGGGTATCACACTCCCGGCGGTGGTACCTGCTGGTCCAGAAAACCCGATGGGGCTGTATGCCTTACGCCTGTCTTATGGTCGTGGTGAATACTTGATCCACGGTACTAACGCCAATTTTGGTATTGGTATGCGTGTTAGCTCTGGCTGTATTCGTCTACGCCCAGATGATATTAAAGCACTGTTTACTAACGTACCAAAAGGAACGCGCGTTCAAGTTATCGATCAGCCAGTTAAATATGCAAAAGAGCCAGATGGTAGCTATTACATTGAGGTGCATCAGCCATTGTCACGTAAAGACAGTGATGACCCACAGACAATGCCAATCAAGCTGACTGAAGATTTCCAAGCGTTTTTAGCGAGTAACCCAGGCATTGATAAAGCAAAAGTTCAAGCAGAGTTGTCTAGACGTTCAGGATTGCCAGTAAGGGTTAATGTTGGGGATGATTCAGAATCGATGAAACGCGATTATCAGCAATTAAAACCAATTGCGCCATTCACGATTACTCAACCACAACCTGTGTTTGAAGGAGAAGTGAAGTCTTCAATTCCTGCCAAATATCAGTCATTTAAAAGCTAATGACTGCCTACCTTAAATGAGTTTTGAAGTAAAAAATAAGGGCCTATAAAATAGGCCCTCAACAATAATTCAGCTATTAAGCTTTTCTAGATAACATTAAGCCGGACTTATTTTTTGTAAGTACGTACTTGGTTGTCCAGACGTTGGTTTGCACGAGCTGCTTCTTCTTGTGCAGTTTGTACATCAGAACGCAGAGACTGAACGTCGTTGCTCAGTTGGTCAACTTTACCGTTCAGAGTTTGCACGTCTGAAGAGAGCTTTTGCACTTCAGTGCTGTTAGAACAACCCGCCAGTAATGCTGAAGCTAATACGATAGAGCCCAGTACAATTTTAGTACGAATCATTATTTTACCCTCTAGATTGATTTATCTTGAAAATATAAAAGCAAGTAACCAAAAAATAGACTTAAGAGCGTTATCTTAAAGCTACCTCTATCCCTTTAAAACAACCTAATGTAAATTAGGGTATGGTACTTACTAAGTCTTATGCTAGTACGTAATTCAAAGTTTTGCTAGAAATACTTTATATTTAACAGGGTGAAAACGAATAAAAATTTCAATTAAGGGTTATTTAGTTTGAAATTTGAGCGAATGGTTATCGTTTTATGATTTATTTTGTAAATGCTTTGTAATCAAAATCTGGGTGAATTATATCTTCGCGGATCATAACGTAACTTATTGAAATTATGTTTCGCACGGATTGCTAAATTTCAGTTATTCCAGATAATAAAAAACCCTACTGCCGTGAAGCAATAGGGTTAATGTCACGCTAGATTATGCAGGACAACTGTGATGCAAGACAACTACAGAACATGTACTGATGAGGTATTTGTTGTACCACTTTGTACTAATGCTCCGGATACCATCACGACGGCATCACCTTCAACCGCTAAACCACTTTCCAACGCTGCACGTTTTCCTTCACGATAGAAATCATCTGTGGATTCGAAAGGACCCACGATCATCGGAATAACGCCTTTCACTAACAGTAACTGGCGAGCAGTTTCTTCGTTAGTTGTCAGAGCCAGAATCGGTGCGGTAGGGAAGTATTTACGTACTGATTTTGCGGATTTACCACCATAAGTTGCGACAACGATTAATGGCACGTCCAGTTTTTCAGACATTTCAACGGCACCACGGCAGACAGCTTCAGTCACACGTAAGCGCTGGGTTGGTTTTTGATTTTCAATACGCGTTGGCATAACGCGGTCAGTACGTTCACAGATAGTTGCCATGATAGTCACAGCTTCAACTGGATACTTACCTTTCGCACTTTCTCCAGACAGCATAACAGCATCTGTACCGTCTAAGATGGCGTTTGCAACGTCACCAGCTTCTGCGCGGGTAGGGCGTGGGTTTTTGATCATTGAATCTAGCATTTGAGTCGCAGTGATAACGACTTTGCGAGCTTTAACACATTTTTCAATCATCATTTTTTGGGCGAAGATAACTTCTTCTACCGGGATTTCAACCCCTAAGTCACCACGAGCAACCATGATACCGTCAGAGGCTTCAAGAATTTCGTCGAAGTTATTTAAACCTTCTTGGTTTTCGATTTTAGAGATGATTTGAATATTCTCGCCACCGTGTTTTTTCAGGTGAGCGCGAATTTCTTCAACGTCTGAACGTTTACGGATAAATGAAGCGGCAACAAAGTCGACACCTTGTTGGCAACCGAAAACGAGGTCTTCTTTATCTTTTTCTGCCAGAGCAGGTAAGCCAATAGAAACGCCCGGTAAGTTAACACCTTTTTTCTCACCAAGATCGCCATTGTTTAATACTTGGCAAATGACTTCAGTTGCAGTGATGTTGGTTACGGTCATCCCGATTAAACCATCATCCACTAAAACGGTGTCACCCACTTTCAGGTCTTTGGTTAAGCCAGGGTAAGTGACTGCAACGCGTTCTTGGTTGCCGATAACGGAAGTATCTGTTGTGAAAGTGAAAGTTTGACCTGCAACGAGAGAAACATCATTGCCGCCTTCCAGTTTCATGGTGCGGATTTCTGGACCTTTAGTGTCCAGCAGAATAGCTGCTTGTTTACCGGTTTTTGCACAGACAGAGCGGAGGTTGTTGATACGTTGACCGTGTTCTTCATAGTCACCGTGGGAGAAGTTAAGGCGCATGACGTTCATGCCTGCATCCAATAACTGAGTTAATTTCTCTTCTGATTCGGTTTTTGGACCGATGGTACAAACAATTTTGGTTTTTTTCATGGCAGTCTATCTAATGGTTATAAAGGAAATCGGTATTGCCGCCGATGCTTAATGCGCAAGATAGTCTATGTTGCGCAACTCATTTATAAGAATAGGCGACAGTCTGGTATTCAAAATCTGGTTATTTAAAAAACGTCACTTTTTGACTCTTATTATAGTGTAGATGACATTTTTCATTAAAGCTAACATGCTGATTTGTCTTTGTTGAAACCTTTCAGCTTGTGGGATTATTATAAACAACATCAAACTGTGAGACAAATCAAATTTTGCTAAATTTGATGCAGAAGTAATTAAGATCAAACAACAGCGAGATTTTCAGTTGAAAGTGGGTTGCGCAACAAAATAAGGGAAAACAAAATCACAATCAAGATAAATATGATATTTGAAAAAAGCACTTTAATCAGGGTAAGTAGGGCTCAGGATAAATAATGATTCGGAATAAGTAGAATGGTGCGTCCGAGTAGACTCGAACTACCGACCCCCACCATGTCAAGGTGGTGCTCTAACCAACTGAGCTACGGACGCACTGAGATGAAGCTTTGGTTTGTCACTGATGACAAATTCAAATGGTGCGTCCGAGTAGACTCGAACTACCGACCCCCACCATGTCAAGGTGGTGCTCTAACCAACTGAGCTACGGACGCACTGAGGTGAAACTTTGTTTGTCGCTAGTGATGAATTTAAATGGTGCGTCCGAGTAGACTCGAACTACCGACCCCCACCATGTCAAGGTGGTGCTCTAACCAACTGAGCTACGGACGCATATCAATTATTACTGCTCTAACGACGGGGACGAATATTAACGTTCTGCTGTCAATCTGGCAAGGGGAAAATGTAATTTTGCGAGAGTTTGCTCGTATTTAAAACTATTCGCAGAAAAACATTTACCGCCTTACCATAAAATGCTGAAAATTACGCCAATTATCGCGTTGAACGTAATAAAACGACACTGTCAGGTTGGCGATGGATCCACAAAATTCGTGTTGCCATACCAATAGCCGCCGCGGTGAGCCCGATAATAAATCCTAACCAGAAACCTTTTGGCCCCATCGGTTCGGTAATGAAGTCGGTTAACGCCAAAACATAGCCAGACGGTAAACCTAGAATCCAATATGCTGTAAAGGTAATAAAGAAGATTGAGCGAGTATCTTTATACCCACGTAACACACCAGCACCAATGACTTGAATAGAATCTGAAAGCTGATAAAGCGCTGCATAGAGCATCAAGCTAGATGCTAAAACAACTACTTCAGGATTCTTGTTATACATCATGGCGATAGGTTCGCGGAACGTACTGGTAAAGATGGCCGTTAAGCAAGCTAAACTTAATCCTACCGCTAAACCAGTATAGGAAGAGACTTTTGCGGCATCGGTAGATTGACGTCCCAAGTTATAGCCAACTCGAATGGTGACAGCGATACCCATTGATAATGGGAACATAAACATCACAGAACTAAAGTTAAGCGCTACTTGGTGACCCGCGACCGCAACAACGCCTAAAGGAGCGACCAATAGGGCAACAACCGCAAACAGGGTAACCTCAAAAAACAGCGCTAATCCAATCGGTGTTCCGAGCACAATAATGCGTTTCAGGATATCTGGATTTGGTGCGCCTAATGGCTGAGCAGGGCGAATATCTCTCTGATTTGGTGCGTGTTTAACATACCATCTCATCATCAGGCACATTGCCCAATACACCGTTGCTGTCGCCACGCCGCAACCAACACCACCTAAGGCAGGTGCTCCAAAGTGACCATAAATGAAGATATAGTTCACTGGAATATTGACCATCAAGCCAAGAAAACCAATAACCATGCCAGGTTTGGTTTTTGATAACCCTTCACACTGGCTACGGTACACTTGATAAAATAGGTAACCTGGGGCTCCCCACATAATCGCGTGTAGGAAACGAACCGATTTATCGGCTAACTCTTGGTCAATATGAGGCATGTTGCTAATGATCAATTTACTGTTATATAACAGTAACATGATACTAACGCCTAAAATAAAGGCTAGCCACAAGCCTTGTTGAACTTGGTCGCCAATTAGGTTTCTGCGACCTGAACCGTTCATTTGAGCGATGATTGGCGTGAGCGCCATGAGAATACCTTGCCCTAATAAAATAGCAGGCAACCAAATAGAAAAACCAACAGCCACAGCTGACATTTCGATTTCGCTAACACTTCCCGCCATGATGGTGTCCACAAACCCCATGGCGGTTTGGGAAAATTGGGCAAAGAAGATAGGGATACCGAGAGCCAACAAGCTACGCGCTTCTGTAATATATTTCTGCACGCATACACCTTCACAATAAGTTTCGAATTAAAAAAAGAAAAAAGCGGAATGAAAATCTATGATTTACTAAAAAATCAGATAGTTAATGCTAACCCCTTATTCTATCTCTTTTATGTAACCAATCCAACATAGTTATAGATAAGAATAATAAAACAGCAGATTAGTATAGAAACCGTTTAAATGTTTTGTGATGGCAGCATAAATATAACCACTCAAATAAGATAGATCTCTGAAAATTCTTAGGTAAACTGAGTTCATTAATTCACTGCACTGAGAGTCATTATGTTTACAGGCATTGTTCAAGGAACCGCTCCAATTATCTCAATCACGGAAAGAGCTAATTTCCGTACTCATGTCATGAAATTCACGCCAGAATTATTAGTGGGTTTAGAAACCGGCGCATCCGTTGCGCATAACGGTTGCTGTTTAACGGTGACTAAAATTGAGGGGGAGAATGTTAGCTTTGATTTAATCAAAGAAACATTGCGCCTCACTAATTTAGGTGACTTAAAAGAAGGGGATGTGGTTAATATTGAACGTGCTGCGAAATATGGTGATGAAATTGGCGGACATGTGGTTTCGGGTCATATTGTAACCACTGCAGAAATTAGTAAGATTTTCACCTCTGAAGATAATCATCAAGTTTGGCTATCTATTTATGATAAAGCCTTGATGAAGTATATCTTGCATAAGGGATTTGTGGCGATTGATGGAATCAGCTTAACGGTCGGAGATGTTATCAACAACCGTTTCTGCGTGCATTTGATCCCAGAAACGTTGGCGAGAACAACACTGGGTAGCAAACGACTGGGTCATAAAGTCAACATTGAGATTGACCCACAAACTCAAGCTATTGTTGATACTGTTGAGCGTGTTTTGCATCAGAAAGAACAAGAAATGTTATTGAAGCAGAAACAAGAGAGTGATGACTCAGTAGATAGCGAAAAATCGTCAATCTAGTTTTGACCTGATAAGATTATAGCTCTATGCAGAGCTATAATCTGTTGAATCGGTAGGTAATAAATTCACCGGAATATTCTATTACTTCTCACTAAAATTGACCGAAAAAATGGCATTGTCACGTTCAATCGCGTCAACAAGTTGTTTGAAATGAGCGCTTTTTTGATACATTTCTAATGCTTGTGCATTTTCCCACTCTTCAAACACAATGTAGCCATTTTCTTTTGCCATCAGGTCATACTGCAAACATCCTTTTTCCATCCGGCTGCGTTTGGCAATTTCGCTAACGATTTTCTTCGTTAAATACCCGTCCTTTTTTTCGGTAGTGATTTGGGCATATACAACAATACTCATACCATTCTCCTTATGTACTCAGAACTATCTTAATGGAGACTTTGTTTTTGTATTGTAAAAAAGCGAATAATTTGACTTTAAAAACGCCGACGGTGTCATGGTAAAGTAACGCTTAAAATCGCGATAAAAGTGGGATTGATCATAATAACCCGTTTCAAACCAACGATAAGTATCTTGTTCCTTTACCATGGTTTTCATCACTTGCTCTAAGCGACAATTGATCTGGTACCGTTTTGGCGTGATCCCAAATTCTTTTAAAAACTCTTTTTGAACTAAGCGTGCGCTGTAGCCAATATCATCGGCAATTTCGGTAATTTTTTTATTTGGATTGCGATAAAGGGAATCGATAACTTGGTCAATAAAATGGTTTTTTTTTGTTGCTTTAGTGACATAAAAACACGAATTCAACTCTTTAAAAGAAGAATTGGCCAATGCTTTAAACCAGTTATCACTCCAAACTTGGCTAAGCGGAGTAGGGATATCCGTATAATTTAACGTGCGTTGGGGAAGTAAAAAACGTAGGGCATCGTGGCGAATACGTAGAACCATCACGCTGGCATTATTCGGGATAGCCGTAAATATATTGACTCTGGGGATGATTAACTGAAATGGATTGACGGATGTATGTTCGTGAGTCGACATACTGATATTTTCAGTCGAAACCCATATTTCAGCACCTGTGCCTGGGAAGATCTTAATAGCATCAGTAAATTTCTTGATAATCAAAACTGAACTAACAAATTCTTTTAATTCATCAGGAGGATAATACTGTTTCAGCATGGCTCTTCAAAACGTCATAATTGAATATGCTAATAATAGCGTGTTATAGGGAAAAAATTAACTCTATAAACGATATATTAACCAAATAACGTATTTATTAAAAATCAGTTCCGTTATTAATAATAGTAACGGAACTGATTTTTATGATGCCAAAAAATAACGTTAACTAACGATTAGTCATGCTGATATTCAGTGTGCTTAATCGCATTATTGGATTTGCTGGCACAACGCTGCATGAAATAGCCTATAATCATTGGGATTACAGTAAATGCCATCACACCAGTTGTAGCGAGTAAAGGGTCAAATGTAAGAGCAGACACTAATAAACTGGCTAAGAAACATAACCCTAACTGTAACGCATTTTGTAGTGCAGCAGCCTTACCACTAGCAGATGGGAACGTATTGAGGGCTTTGGCGACTGCAATTGGGTATGATGCTCCGTTCATTGCTGCCATAAAGCAAAATGGAACCAAAATCATGGTTAATGTTGGCTGCGTATAAATCGCCATCACAAAGAGAATAATCATACTAACGGCATAACCTGCTAGCAAGATTGGGAACAACGTTTCAGCGCGAACTTTAGCTAATACGAAGCGGCAGCCGTATCCCCCGACAATAAATGCCAGTGTTTGAGGAATATAACTCAGGCCGATATCCGCAGGGTTAAATCCCATATTGCGTAGAATAAACGGCGAACCCGTTAGCCATGCAAAAAAGCCAGCGCTACATGCTGCGTACACAAGTACGTTACCACTGAAAACAGGGGAGCTTAGCAAGGTAGCAAAGGAAACTTTGGTTTGTGGCTGGTTTTCTTCTGCGATGACTTTCGGTGCCACTTTTTTTAGCATCAAAGTCGGTAGCAGGAGTAAAACGCCCACCATCATCAGCACGATGAAGATAAATTCCCAGTTTTTGTGTTCAAGCACCCAGGCACCTAAAAGTGGCGCTAATGCAGGAGAAAGCGCCACTAAAGGCATAATAGAGGCAAATACTTTTTGGGTATCAGCTTCGTTATAGCGGTCGATAACGAGGGCCTGCCATAAAACCGCAGCAGAACAAACGCCAACAGCCTGCAAGAATCGAAGGATTAATAACTGAGTGGCATCGGTGACCCAAATCATTGCTAGACAGCTAATAATGAACAGCGAAAGCCCAACAATGAGGATAGGTTTGCGTCCTAATTTATCTGAAAGGGGTCCCCATAATAGCTGGGCAAACGCGAAGCCCGCTAGAAAGATACTTAATGATGCGCTGATAGCGCCTTCAGTCGTATTTAAGGTTGTTTGCATTGAACCAAAGGCAGGCAGATACATATCGATGGCTAAAAACCCCAGCATGCTTAGGCCAGCAAGATAAATCAAAAATCCAGAGGAGTTTTTTGTCGCAGTATTTGTCATAGTTTTTGCTTAATCTATATTTAAAATAATGTTGATAGTTATCTTATTGTATAGGCTATTTTTTTACGTTGTGAAACGGTAATATTTGGACTCTGCTATCAAATAATTTGAAAGGAAAGAAAATGTGGTCAGCTCATGCACTTGAAGTCATAGACGCAGTTGCTCGAACGGGAAGCTTTAGTGGTGCTGCGGATGAGCTGCATCGAGTCCCTTCAGCGATCAGCTACACAGTAAAACAAGTCGAAGAATGGTTAGCAGTTCCGCTATTCGAACGTCGTCACCGTGATGTGGTATTGACGGAAGCCGGGGCTATCTTTATTAAAGAAAGTCGAAGTGTTATCAAAAAAATGATTGATACTCGACATCAATGCCAACAAGTCGCCAATGGATGGCGCGGACAGTTCAGTATTGCTGTTGATTGCATCGTAAAACCGCAGCGTACGGAACAGCTGATTTTGGATTTTTATCGTCATTTCCCTGATATTGAACTGTATATCCACCCTGAAGTGTTTAATGGAGTTTGGGGTGCTTTAGCCGATGGACGTGTGGATGTTGCGATTGGAGCGACCCGTGCTTCACCAATTGGAGAGCGCTATAGCTTCCGTGATATGGGCTTTATGTCATGGCGTTGTGTTGCGAGCCCCGATCACCCATTAGCAAAAATTCAGGGCAAACTGACAGATGATCAAATGCGTGAATATCCAAGTTTGTGCTTAGAAGATACCTCAAGAAGCTTACCGAAAAGAGATACTTGGGCGCTGGATAACCAACGTCGCTTAGTTGTGCCTTACTGGGAAAGTGGTTTAGCGTGTTTGGAAAATGGCCTGTGTGTGGGAATGGTTCCTGAGCACCGTGCAGCGCCATTGTGTGCAGAAGGCAAGCTTGTTGAGCTGAAATTAGCACAGCCGTTTCCTGAAAGCCCTTGCTGCTTAACGTGGGTTGAGAATGATACATCTCCAGCGTTGAGATGGCTTCTTGACTATCTTGGTGATAGCGAAACGCTCAACGCGGAGTGGTTTGCGAGCTGATGTGCTGAGGTAGACTTAGCGGCGATAATCAATAAATGGACCGTCAGCCACGGAACGGCGCTCAACTAAACGCGGATGAACTTCAATCGTTTGCGCATCTTCGCGTTTATTCACAATACGATCGAGCAACATCGCAAACGCCATTTGACCTAAACGCTCTTTTGGCTGGTGGATTGTGGTTAATGCAGGCGTGAAATAGCGTGCATTACGCACGTTATCATAACCAATAATGGAAATATCTTGAGGGACACGTAATCCCATCTCGTCAGCCGCACAGATTGCCCCCATCGCCATGATGTCTCCACCACAGAAGACTGCCGTTGGGCGGTGCTTGTTACTGAGGATCTGCATCATCGCTTTATAGCCTGATTCTGGCTCGAAATCCCCTTGAACAATCCATTCATCTTTTAATGTGACTTTGGCTTCTTCCATGGCTTTTTTGAAGCCGGTTAAACGCCCAATACCTGTATTTCTTTCGAGAGAGCCAGGGATCACGCCAATTTCACGGTGACCACGGTCAATAAGGTAACGACCCGCTAAGTAACCACCGTGGAAAGAGTTATCAATAATACTGTCAGTGAAATCCCCGCGAGAGGTACCCCAGTCCATGACGACCATTGGGATATTTCGGTAATCTTCCAACATACCTATCAAGGTGTCAGGGTATTCTGAACACATCACAAGTAGCCCATCGACACGTTTTTGTGCCAACATTTGCAAGTACGCTTTTTGCTTACCTAAGTTATTGTGAGAGTTACATAAAATTAGAGTATAGCCTTTCTCATAGCAACTATTCTCGACAGACTCGATCACTTCTGCGAAATAGGGGGCTTCACTTGATGTTGCCAACAGACCAATTGATTTGGTGTGGTTGACTTTTAAACTACGCGCAACCGCACTCGGAGAATAATTGAGCTCTTTGATGGCGGCCCAAACGGCTGTTTTTGTATCATCAGCGACAAAACGCGTCTTGTTGATAACATGGGAGACGGTTGTGGTAGAGACGCCCGCACGTTTCGCCACATCTTTAATTGTTGCCATGAGAAGAAAAAACTCCTAACCAAAACTTGGTCTCTAAAATAATTCTAGTTAAATAATTACCTGCATATTGATGCATAGTACCTTTGCTGGCAATAATTTAGCGATTTGTTGTCGATTTTGTCTGATCTAGCGCAAAAACGAAAGAAATAATTGATGTTATAACATGTGATATAGACACTGGTTTTACGTTTTTGTGCATGTATACTGAAATAACCTTTTTATTTTATGGTTATTTGATAATTCAATTTCTTTATATGAGAGGGTCTCATGGATACAGATTTTAAATATGGATTGCTAGCTGCGTTTGGCTCTTTAGCTGTAATTATTTTGTTTGCTGTGCACATTTTCTGATTTCATTTCCATCCTATCTACTAAGGATGAGAAATAATTAAGGGCGAGTATTATACTCGCCCTTAGTCATTTTAGATCTGAACTAAAATTAAGCCAGATTTTCTTCAACAAATTTCCAGTTAACTAACGCCCAGAAGTTTTCTAAGTATTTTGGACGTGCGTTACGGTAGTCGATGTAGTATGCGTGTTCCCAGATATCAACAGTCAGAACTGGCTTATCGTCACCAGAAATTGGTGTTGCCGCGTTAGACGTGTTAACGATAGCCAGGCTGCCATCTGCTTTTTTCACTAACCAAGTCCAACCTGCACCGAAGTTTTTAACTGCGGCATCAGTGAATTGCTCTTTGAACTGAGCAAATGAACCGAATGCTTTGTTGATAGCTTCTGCAACTTTACCGGTTGGCTCGCCACCTGCATTTGGAGCCAAGCAGTGCCAGTAGAAAGTGTGGTTCCAAACTTGAGCCGCGTTATTGAATACGCCAGCTTCAGAAGTTTTAATGATTTCTTCTAAAGACAGACCTTCAAATTTAGTGCCTTTGATCAGGTTATTCAGGTTAACAACATAAGTGTTGTGGTGCTTACCGTAGTGGTATTCTAAGGTTTCAGCAGAGATATGAGGTTCTAAAGCATCTTTAGCATAAGGTAGAGCTGGTAATTCAAAAGACATTGCGTACTCCTTGATTGCTTTTATTCAGTGTTTAGGGTGTTTGCTCGTAAAATGAGCGAAATTAAATGTACTTCTATTAATTAATCTACTTCTAGTGTAGTGACGTCGAGCCGTGGTGAGCTATTGCGCCGCATTGTAAGTCATGATTTATCATAACAGAATACAGGTTACAGTAAGAAAAAACCTGTTCCATGATGCTATTTATGCCTTAATTGTTAGTAAGTTGCATAATAATTATTCCACTGCGTGTCGTTATTGTCATTGAAGAGCAGGGAAATACATCAAGTGTTATTAATTTGCTAATATATTAACAAATAACTCTCATGATTACACAGCAAAAACACCCAGAGTGAATTTTTTATAGTAAAAAGAAAACGTTGCTATTTGCTTTTCACCTTTTGAGTACAGCAAATAGGAGTGCTATAGTATTCACCTTATAAAACTGGCATATTGTATGAAACAATCACGGAACAATTTGCGATGTTTTGACTATGCCGGCGATTACACCGGTCAATGTGTTCTGTCTAATGAGTTGCCTTGCAAATGATTCAAAGTGGCTCAGTGACTGCAAAATCAGCACCCACGTTTTAGGATATAAAATGACAACTATCGAAAAAATTGAGCGCCAAGTTAAAGAAAATCCAATCTTATTATACATGAAAGGCTCTCCAAAACTGCCTAGCTGCGGTTTTTCTGCTCAAGCTGTTCAAGCTCTGTCTTCTTGCGGTGAGCGTTTTGCTTACGTTGATATTTTACAAAACCCAGATATTCGTGCAGAGCTACCAAAATATGCTAATTGGCCAACATTCCCACAGTTATGGGTTGATGGTGAGTTAGTTGGCGGTTGTGACATTATCGTTGAGATGTTCCAACGCGGCGAATTACAAGCTCTGATCAAAGAAACTGCAGACAAATACCGTCCAGCAGATGAAACCATCACTGAGTAATTAAATGGTTGAATAGGCTTTAATGCTTATATTGATGAAAACCGTATTAGCCTAAAACTAATACGGTTTTTTTGTTTTTAGGGGGCGAGGTTATTGAGGCTCACTAGGTAGTGGCCATCCACCTAATTTTTTCCATTTATTGACTAACTCGCAAAATAATAGCGCGGTACGGTTAGTATCGTATAGGGCACCGTGGGCTTGCTTGCCATCAAATGGAATACCTGCGGTGACACAAGCTTTTGCAAGAATGGTTTGTCCAAAAACTAATCCACTCAGTGCGGCGGTATCAAAGGTTGCGAAGGGATGAAATGGGTTACGTTTTAACCCAGAGCGTTCTGCCGCATTCATAACAAAGCTGTGATCAAAATTTGCGTTATGAGCCACCATGATCGCGCGATTGCAATCGGTATTCTTCATACCTTTTCGAATTGTTTTAAAAATGGCATGTAATGCTTCATATTCACTCACTGCACCACGTAGGGGGTTCGTGGGGTCAATGCCTGTGAACTCCAGTGCAGAGGGCTCCAAATTCGCACCTTCAAATGGTTCTACATGAAAATGCAGCGTTTCATCAATGGCTAGCCAGCCATCTTTGTCCATTTTGAGTGTAATGGCCGCTATCTCTAATAGACCATCAGTTTTAGGGTTGAACCCACCAGTTTCAACATCTATAACGACAGGGTAGTAACCCCGGAAGCGGTTAACCAGTGAGTTAGGGTTATTTTTTTCAGACATTAGGCTTTCAATTTACAGTTTCTGGTTGGCTTTCATTATGCCAAAGGGAATGCATTTTTGCAGGTAGATACTGAAGATATTTTAGGTGATGGTTATCACCACCTAAAATATAAAATGTATGTGAGGGATTAATTTCCTAATCCTTTGCTCGCACTTTTATTTTCGATGAGCTCAATTTTATAGCCATCTGGATCTTCAACAAATGCAATAACGGTTGTACCACCTTTGACTGGACCAGCTTCACGAGTGATATTTCCACCTGCTTGACGAATGTCTTCACAGGTTTTAGCAACATTATCAACACCTAATGCAATATGACCATAAGCATTACCTAAGTCATATTCTGTTACGCCCCAGTTATAAGTTAACTCGATAACAGCACCTTCACTTTCATCGCTGTAACCGACAAACGCTAAAGAATATTTGTATTCTGTATTTTCGCTCGTGCGCAGTAAGCGCATACCTAATACTTTGGTATAAAAATCAACGGAGCGTTGCATGTCGGTAACACGGAGCATGGTATGTAGTAAGCGCATAATAGTAGTTTCCCTATAAATTCTTCAGGCAATAATGCTTAAAGTCGAATCGATTTATCTATTAATATAACGTGGCAATATGACTAAATACAGCGATTGAGGTTTATTTTTTAGTCATATCATGGCTATACTCAATTCGAGGGAGTATATCATAATTTTATGTTTATATTACGGGTGGTTAACGATGGCAGAACAACTTGAGTTTTTTGATATTCCAAGCCCTTGCCGTGGGATATGCCAGACCAACGAGCAGGGATATTGCCGTGGTTGTTATCGAACCCGAGATGAACGTTTTGGTTGGTTGCAGCTAACTAACGCAGAAAAACGTCATGTCATCCGTTTATGTCGCCAGCGATTTTTAAGATTAAATAATAAGAAAGTGGCTCAAGAAGAGATGAATGATCCTCAACAACCTCTATTTTGATTGATAATCAAACTATTAAAAATAAGATAATTCAATCAAAAATTAATTCATTTAGATTAATTCCAATAGTTACATTTCAATAAAATTTTATTTATTCAAAATGATGATGAAGTTCATTTAAATCAACTGTAAATGACATAATTTTAAGAATAACTATATTACTTTGTTTTTTAAGGGTTTATTTGATATTGCATTTTTTATTGTTAGTTGTAATTACTATAAGGGTTAAAATAGATAGATTCGAAAGAAGAGTAAGGCTATTCTTATTAATAAGATAATTGATAGGTTGTCTTATTAAGTGATTATATTGTTTTTATATGAAAAATCATGGAGGAAAGTAAGATGTATATCACTCAATGATTTATTGATGCTCACTATATATAGGTATTTATGAGGTATTGGCTCAATAAAAGGTTGTAAAGATAAAAGGGAGTTAATATATAATTCAAAAAATAATATGTATTTGGTATATTTTTTAGACATTATAATTATATAAAGGAGGGTAAATTGGAATCTCAAATTGGAACTGAATTATCTCGTGTAGTCCGTATGTGGCGAGCATTGATTGACTATCGCCTCAAACCACTTAAACTCACGCAAACACATTGGGTAACACTGCATAATATTAGCCAGTTACCGCCCGAGCAGTCGCAGATTCAATTGGCAAAGGCAATTGGTATTGAGCAACCTTCCTTGGTCAGAACATTAGATCAATTAGAAGAAAAAAGGCTCATTTCTCGTCATACATGTGCGAATGACCGACGTGCTAAGAGAATCAAACTCACAGAGGAATCGGAGCCTTTCATCAAAACGGTTGATCAAGTGATTAATAATACTCGGACAGAAATTTTAAGTAATATTAGTCATGATGAACTAAGTCAGTTATCTTTATTACTGCTAAGATTGGAGAAAAATATTCTACGCTTACAGAATGATTCATAGACTAATAATTGTATTTTATAATTGATTTTTCATTCTATGAATGTAATTCGCATAAATATATATTAATCTAATAATTATAGCCACCATTCACATAATATGTACTTTTATCTAGTTACATGGTTTTATTATGTGAGGCGGCTTTGTATTTCACTACTATGAGTTAATTTTTAGATATATGGGATATTAGGGTGTAGAAATATGAATAAAAAATGTGGCTCAAGAAAGATAGAGAATTCAAATTGTATAAATTACATTTTACTTGAATGATATCAATCACAAAAATTTAATAAATTCCCGCAATGGAACTCATAGACAAAAAGATAGTAAAGAGCTCAGATTCGATAAAAAGCATTATTAATAAGCTAAAAAGTAAAACGCTAATTATGATTTAAATAAAAAATGCGTTCATCGATTAATTAGTCGGTGAACGCATTTTATCTTGAACTTATGTCAAATTATCGAGGTGACACAGTCACTGTATTTCCACTGTTTGCGATCATAACACGCTGACCTACACGGAAAGCGGCAGGATCTTGTTTCTGAACCACAACAATGTTTTTACCACTGTCTAAACGGATTTCAAGCTGCACACCTTGGCTTTTATTTAGGGCACCTTGTGCTTGTTGACCCGCTAAACCACCCGCGATTGCACCAGCTGCTGTTGCTAGCGTTTTACCAGTACCGCCACCGACGGTATTGCCTAATAGACCACCGATAACTGCACCACCAATTGCTCCAATTACGTTACCATCTTCACCCGCTTGAATGGTAACTGGGCGTGCATTGAGTACGGTACCATAAGTCACAGTTTGGACTTGTTTAGCATCTTGAGCTGAAATAGTATCACCAGAAAGCGTACTTGTATTGACACAGCCAGATAACGCAACAACCGCAGCAACACCTACAAAAACTTTCTTAAGCATAATAACTCCTATGAGACTTGCTGTTCGTGGCAGTAACGTAGCATCGAAGATTTGTTCTTACCATAAGCACAACAACATCAAAAATTTGTTTTAGATAACAGAGCCTAGACTACTAATTTTGAATTAAATAATTCATCAACACTAGGTAAAATATCTCAAATTCCACCCAAAATCCCAATTCAAGGCACCCTTTGCTAAAGAATCATCTATTTTTTGACTATTTTAGAACATCAATTTATGGCAAAGGCTAAATAGGGGATTTTCACCTGTAATAAAAACTACTCACCTTAAGGTGTAGCAGATAATTACAGAATGAACCATTATAAATCAAATTTAAAAAAATGAGAGATAGCAAAGTGACTCATTGTTGCTATTTTGCTCACTATTTTCATCTCTTCTATCAATTATTTATTATTCCTGCGAAGCGCTACGAGAAATTGAATCGATCAGTTGACAAATTTTTCTCTAAAAGCACAATCTTTCCTAGTTTATCTCATCGAGTGAATAGACACGTTAAAGGGAATAATGATGATTAAATCGGGTCGCTATATCGGTGTTATGTCAGGAACCAGCCTAGATGGTGTTGATGTCGTATTAGCTGCAATTAATGATAAGTTTGTTGCAGAGCAAGCTAGCTTGAGCGCCGCATTTCCGATTGAGCTGAAAAAGCGCATTCTCAATATTTGCCAAGGGCAAGAAACAACACTTTCTGAATTGGGAAAAATAGACAGAGAACTTGGCACAATATATGCCGATGCCATTAATCAGCTGCTTCATCAAACGGGTCTATCTCCCGAAGATATTATTGCGATTGGTTGTCACGGGCAAACGGTTTGGCATGAACCTGATAGTGAAACACCATTTACTATGCAGATTGGTGATAACAATCGCATAGCGGCATTAACGGGAATAACGACTGTGGGGGATTTTCGCCGCAGAGACATGGCTTATGGTGGACAAGGTGCTCCGCTAGTTCCTGCATTTCATTTAGCCGTATTAGGGCATCCGACTGAAAAACGTATAGTGCTTAACATTGGCGGGATTGCTAATGTTACTGCATTGCTGCCAAATGCATATGTAAAAGGCTATGACACAGGGCCTGGTAATATGTTAATGGACACTTGGGTCTGGCGTAACAAGCAACAAGCGTATGATAAAGATGGTGAATGGGCAAAAACGGGAACGGTGAATCAGGCATTATTAAATGCGATGCTTAATGATAGCTATTTTAAACGTTCAGCTCCTAAAAGTACTGGGCGTGAATATTTTAATATGCAATGGCTAGAGCAGCATTTGGCGCATTTTAAATTGCTATCTCCTGAAGACGTTCAAGCAACATTGTGTGAATTGACTGCCGTATCTATAGTGGATCAAGTTAAGTTATGTGGTGGCTGCGAGCGATTAATTGTTTGTGGCGGCGGCGCTCAAAATAAATTCTTAATGTTGCGATTAGCAACATTACTGCCGGGGATTGAAGTCGCGCCAAGTGATAAATATGGGCTGAGTGGTGATGATATGGAAGCACTGGCATTTGCTTGGCTTGCCGCTCGCACAGTTTCAGGCTTATCAGGTAGCCTTGCATCAGTAACGGGCGCAAGCAGAGACAGTATATTAGGTGCGATATACCCCGCGAATGTTGATATAAAATAACCGCTTGAAAGGACAGTAAAATGAACGAACTTGAAGAGATCGATCTTGCTGCGGTACGACGTGAATATACAAAAGGTGGATTGAGACGCAAAGATTTAACGCCAGATCCTATTCCATTGTTTGAGCGCTGGTTAAAGCAAGCCTGTGAAGCGCGATTAACTGACCCGACAGCAATGTGTGTGGCAACAGTTGATGAAACAGGGCAGCCTTATCAACGGATCGTATTATTAAAGCACTTCGATGAAAACGGATTAGTCTTTTATACCAATTTGGGAAGCCGTAAAGCACAGCATTTAGAGCATAACAATAAAATCAGTTTGCATTTTCCATGGTATCAATTGGAACGCCAAGTTCATTTTACAGGTGTTGCTGAGCGTTTAAGCCCGATTGAAGTACTGAAATATTTCCATAGCCGCCCAAAAGATAGCCAAATCGCCGCTTGGGCATCAGCTCAATCTTCACGGATTTCGGCGCGTGGAATCTTAGAAGGGAAATTTTTAGAGCTTAAGCAGAAATTTCAAAATGGTGAGGTTCCATTACCGAGTTTTTGGGGGGGCTATCGCGTTGTTTTTAACAGTGTCGAATTTTGGCAAGGTGGCGCTCACCGCCTGCATGACCGCTTTCTATACCAAAGAGAAGCGGATGGCTGGGTAATTGACCGATTAGCCCCGTAATAAATGGTTTTTTAGCTGGCGCTTAATTGATATGCGCTTTATGCTATAGCCTCGTTTAAGAAAATTGACAAATCATACTGGCGAGCCTTTGAGCTAAGCCTTATTTTGTCAATTTTCTACATTAAAATAGATAGACAAAATTCAACCGATGGAGTCATTGATGTCTAGCAATAACCTGATTAAACAATTGCAAGAGCGGGGCCTCGTTGCCCAGGTAACGGATGAGGATGCGTTAGCAGAGAGACTGGCGCAGGGCCCTATCTCTCTCTATTGTGGCTTCGACCCTACCGCCGATAGCTTGCACTTGGGACATCTGGTTCCTTTGCTGTGTTTAAAACGATTCCAACTAGCCGGGCACAAGCCTGTGGCGTTGGTCGGTGGCGCAACGGGCCTTATTGGCGACCCGAGCTTTAAAGCTACTGAACGTAAATTAAACACCACAGAAACCGTTCAAGAGTGGGTAGAAAAAATCCGTAACCAAGTCTCACCATTCCTTAGTTTTGATTGTGGTGATAACAGTGCACGCCTAGCTAACAACTATGATTGGTTTGGCAAAATGGATGTGCTGACATTCTTACGTGATATTGGTAAACATTTCTCCGTTAACCAAATGATCAACCGTGAATCTGTTAAACAGCGTTTAAACCGCGATGATGTAGGTATCTCTTTCACTGAATTCGCCTATAACCTATTACAAGGTTACGATTTTGCGAACATGAATAAAGAAATGGGTGTTGAGTTACAAATTGGTGGTTCAGACCAATGGGGTAACATTACATCAGGTATTGATTTAACTCGTCGTCTGCATCAAAACCAAGTGTTTGGTTTAACTGTTCCACTGATCACCAAAACAGACGGTACCAAGTTTGGTAAAACCGAAGGTGGTGCAGTATGGTTAGATCCGAAGAAAACCAGCCAATATAAATTCTACCAATTCTGGATTAACACAGCAGATGCTGACGTTTATCGTTTCCTGAAATTCTTTACTTTCATGGAATTAAGTGAAATTGACGCATTGGAAGAAGAAGATAAAAATAGCGGTAAAGCGCCTCGTGCACAGTATGTATTAGCAGAAGAAGTAACTAAATTAGTTCACGGTGAAGCGGGTCTCGCGGCTGCAAAACGCATTACTGAAAGTTTGTTCTCTGGCGCAGTATCTGATTTAACTGAAGCTGACTTTGAACAGTTAGCTCAAGACGGTATGCCGTGCATCACCCTAGAAGATGGTGCAGATCTCCAGCAAGCATTAGTTGATTCAGAACTGGTACCTTCTCGTGGTCAAGCAAGAACGGCAATCAGCTCAAATGCAGTATCTGTGAATGGTCAGAAACAAACTGAACCAATGTATGTATTCACTGATGCTGACCGTTTATTTGGTCGTTATACACTTATCCGCCGCGGTAAGAAAAATGACTGCTTAGTTAACTGGAAATAGCTCTGACGAACCTTTGTAATATATAGCCCGGAAATCTCCGGGCTATTCATATTGGCAAATGGCTACTCACTGATTTCTCTTCATTCGACATAACAATTCTCTGGGTTTCCAATGAAAAGCGTATTATCAATTCAATCCCATGTTGTTTTCGGCCATGCAGGAAACAGTGCTGCTGCATTCCCTATGTGCCGTATGGGCGTAGATGTGTGGCCACTTAATACAGTGCAATTCTCCAACCATACTCAGTATCCACAATGGACGGGCTCAGTATTTCCAGCTCAGCATTTGACAGATATTGTCGAAGGATTAGCAAAAATCCATAAACTGGCAATCTGTGATGCCGTGTTAAGTGGTTATATTGGTTCTGCTGAGCAAGGTAATGATATTCTAGCGATTGTCCAAAAAGTCAAAGCGGCGAATCCGCAGGCACTCTATTTTTGTGACCCAGTGATGGGACATCCAGAGAAGGGATGCATCGTTGCACCAGGTGTCGCTGAGTTTCTTTGCCAACAAGCGTTAGCGGCGAGTGATGTGATTGCACCTAACTTATTAGAGTTAGAAACTTTAGCGAATGAAAAAATCACGACGGTAGAGCAAGCGGTTCAAGCGGCACGTCAATTATGTCAGCAAGGCCCTAAAACTGTATTAGTTAAGCATTTAAGCCGTGCTGGCTATCGTGCAGACCGATTTGAAATGATCTTAGTCACTGCGGAACACAGTTGGCATGTTAGTCGCCCATTAGTGGATTTTGGTGAAAAACAGCCTGTGGGAGTCGGCGACTTAACGAGTGGTTTAATGTTGGTCAATATCTTAAAAGGTGAGCCCCTCGATAAAGGCTTAGAGCATGTTGCCGCAGCAGTCTATGAAGTCATGCTGAAAACCAAAGAAATGGGTGAGTATGAACTTCAGTTAGTTGCAGCCCAAGATTTGATGGTTAGCCCCCAACATAAATTCTGCTCTACTCAGTTAGACTGATTGAGCATAGTAGTAACTTATTAAATATAGTAATAAAAAACAGCGCCGAATGGCGCTGTTTTTGTAAATGCATTTCATACAATAGATTACTTTTTCAGTAACCCTTCTGCTTCTAATGCTTCTTGTACTTTTGGACGCTTCGCAATCTTCTCACAATATTCATTCAGATGGCTTAATGCGCTGATATCAACGCCAACTAAACGAGTCCAGTTGGTGACGGTAAACAGATACGCATCAGCAACACAGAAATCACTTTTAGCGACAAAATAAGGCTGATTTTTCAGAATATCATTCACATACTGGAATTTTTTCAGTAAATTTGCGCGAACAACATCTTTATATTCTTCAGGGGTATTTGGCGCAAATAATGGGCCAAAATTCTTATGCAACTCAGTAGAAATGAAGTTTAGTGCTTCTAGCTGATGGTAGCGCTTCATTGAACCAGGCAGGGCAATCAAGTTTCTATTTGGGTTTTGATCTGCAATATATTGGACAATCACAGCGCCTTCAGTTAATTGCTCATCATCATCTAAAACAAGAGTAGGAACTTGACCTTTAGGGTTAATTTCTAAGAAGTTTTCACCCGTTTCTGTGATTTTCTCTTTTAAGTTAACACGAACAATACTGAAATCTAATCCTGCTTCACGCAGAATGATATGAGGAGAAAGTGAGCAGGCACCGGGAGCGTAATACAATTTCATCATAAAACTCCTAAGTCATAGAATGGTCATCGTTATTGTTCTTCCAAGTATACACCAGATTTAAAAAGAGAATTGCCAAAGGATGCGGGATGGCTCTCAATATCTAAAATCACACTAATATATGGCAAGCTTACGATAGACGAGTATTTCTTTGGGGAATTATCTATTTAATTGATAATTCATTAAAATTAAGAATGTTACAGGAGAGGTCTCTGAGAGGGTTCTGTTATAATTTTGTCTCTCATTGAGCTATTCTCTCAATCCTTAGTCACATTTTATGAGCTGTCAAAATGGCATCCATTTTTAACAATCTTAATTACTTAACCAAGCTAGATGCCATCTTAATGGCTCATAAACCGAATAGTAGTAAAGGATTAAAACGCTTTATTCTGGAATTTTGGTTTTTTGGTTTAATTAACGCTCGTTCTTGTCTGTTTGCTGGATTCTTCTTTTTGGCTTTATTCCTAGTGCCAGCGAAAGGGATTCTAGGTATTCCTCGATATGATGTTTTGCTGATTTTCGCAGTCTCTTTTCAAGCATTTTTAGTATGGTCAAAGTTAGAAACGTGGGATGAGCTAAAAGCCATTTGTGTATTCCATTTAGTGGGCTTTATGATGGAGTTATTCAAAACCTCTGCGACAATTGGTTCATGGCAATATCCTGATGAGGCGTATACCAAACTTTGGGGAGTTCCACTGTTTACTGGGTTTATGTATGCGGCAGTTGGTAGCTATATCATCCAATCATGGCGTTTTTTTAATGTCAGAATTGAACATTATCCACCTTATTGGATGGCGACATTAGTGGCTTTAGCCATTTATATTAACTTTTTCAGCCATCACTATATTGATGATTATCGCTGGTACTTAACGGCGTTTATATTTGGTTTGTATGCTCGCAGTGTGGTGTTTTATACCCCATTAGATAAAGAACGTAAAATGCCGCTATTGCTTGCATTTATGCTGATAGGGTTCTTTATTTGGCTGGCGGAAAACTTCGGAACGTTCTTTGGTGTTTGGCAATATCCGAATCAAATCGGAGCATGGTCAATGGTACATGCGGGGAAATGGGGGGCATGGTCGTTACTGGTGATCGTGACTTTCACGATTGTGGTGCATCTCAAACACATAAAAAGTTGTGTATCCATAGCGCGCTAGCCACGAACTTTTTGTTAAAGACGGAGACTATTTCCCCGTCTTTTGAACATTACAAATCTTGTCGCCACGCATCAATGGATAATGGCTCCCCAAAATGGCTTTCAATCAGACGACGCGTCACGTCATGAAGCGGAGCCGCTAAAACTTCCGCTGTATTTCCTCGCTCAACGACTTCGCCTTTATCCATCACGAGCATTTTGTCACTTATATGCTTCATCATGCCTAAATGTTGGGTGACGTAAATATAAGCGATATCTTGCTTAGCTTGTAAATCGAGCATTAAGTTGATTATCTGCGAACGCATCGACATATCTAGCGAGGCAAGTGCTTCATCAGCCACGATAATTTCTGGTTGCAGAATTAACGCGCGGGCGAGGGCGATCCGTTGTTTTTGACCCGATGCTAGCATGTGTGGGTAATATTCTGCGTGATCGGCCAGTAATCCTACTTGGCGTAATGTCTGGATAATGCGTCTTTCCCGCTCAATACCAGTAAGGTTAGTATTCAGTTTTAAGGGCAATTCCAGGGTTTGACCAATACGCTGGCGCGGGTTTAATGAAGTACTTGGATCCTGAAATATCATGCGAATACGTTGGCTTCGGTAGCTATAATCCCCAAAATTTAACCGTTGGCCACGGATCAAAATCTCTCCGCCAGAAGGCTCCGTTACCCCAGACAACATACGAGCAAGCGTGGATTTCCCTGAACCATTAGCGCCGATGATGGCTAAAGTTTGCCCTGCTTGTAGGTTGAAACTCAGCGGCTTGACGGCTTGTAATTCATGGCGACGAAATAACCCTTCACGAAAACGGAACGTTTTTGTCAGGTTACGTACCTCAAGTAACGTTTCCATTAGGGTTGTTCCTCGGTATTCAATGGATAATGACAGGCAACCAGATGCCCCTTAATGCTGCGTAGTGGTGGTGCATCAATACAGGTTCGTTGTGCGTAAGGGCAACGGGGTCCCAAACGGCAGCCAATCGGTAAGTGCTCCAATGAAGGGATAGCTCCTGGGAGTGTATTTAAACGACCTTTATGAGGGATCGGGCTTTCAAAATCAGGAATAGAGCGAATCAGTGCCTGAGTATAAGGATGGCGGGGGCGCTGCAAAATATCATTCGGTGTGGCACTTTCTACAGTCTGACCGCAATACAGGACATTAATTCGGTCAACCAATTTAGACATCATTTCCATATCGTGGCTGATCAGCAAAATTCCCATATTATTGTTTTGATTTAATTTATCTAATAAACGGAAAATTTGTGCCTGCGTGGTGGATTCCATCGCGTTGGTGGGCTCATCCGCAATCAACAAGCGAGGCTGATTGGCAATCGCAATGGCGATCATCACTTTTTGGCATTCACCATCCGTCAGCTCGTACGGATAACTATGCATAATGTCTTTGTGATCTTTGATACCCACACGGTGCAATAATTCAATTGCGCGGCGTTTTCGCCAATTAAAACGCTGCCACCAACGCCCTTTGTATGTCCAGCCTGGGATAGATTGAATCAGCTGTTTTCCTATATCGGCAGCAGGATCAAGACAGGATTGCGGTTCTTGGAAAATCATCGAAATATTATGACCAATCAGGCGACGACGCTTACGTGGACTGAGTTTTAATAGGTCAATGTCTTGGAAGCGAAAACGGTCAGCAGTCACGCGGATATTATCTTTGGTGATCCCACAAATGGCTTTAGCAATTAAGCTTTTACCTGACCCAGATTCACCCACTAAGCCACGAACTTCTCCTTCAGATAAGGTCATGGAGACACGGTCAATGGCTTTGACGGGACCATTAGCTGTCATAAACTCAATAGTTAAATTACGAATATCAAGTAATGGCATTATTCCACCCCCGAATTAATCGCTCGGTGCAGTCCATCACCCAGTAAGTTCACAAATAAGACACTCGACATAATCGCAACGCCGGGCAAAATGACTGTCCACGGTGCCACATAAATCAACTCTAACGTATCGCCTAGCATCGCCCCCCATTCAGATGATGGGAGTTGCGCCCCTAAATCTAAAAAGCCTAATGCCGCAATATCCAAAATTGCAATGGAGAGGGCGCGGGTTAATTCAGTGACCAAAATAGGGGTGATATTTGGCAGTACCGTGTACCACAAAATAAAGATGTTTGATGCGCCATCTAAACGTGCCGCCACGATGTACTCTTTATCTAGCTCATCATGCACGGCAACATAGATAGTACGCACCATACGGGGGATCAGCGCGAGGCAAATCGCAAGCATCGCATTGGTTAAGCTGGCACCCATAAATGCTACCACGATGATCGCCAATAGTAGAGAAGGAATCGATAGCAAGGTATCCAAAACGTGGTTAAAGACAGCGGATTTGAGTCCACGGGTCATACCCGCAAGGCAACCTAACACTAAGCCGATTAGTGTCGCAATCGCAGTGACCAACAAGGCTGAGCCGAATGTGGATTTAGTACCAATTAAGAGACGGCTTAAAATATCACGTCCTAAATCATCCGTACCAAAGAAGAAAGCCACTTCACCATAGTGTGACCATGATGGTGGCGTAATTTGGTAACCTAAAAATTGTTGGTCGATGGCATAAGGTGCTAAATAAGGGCCCGCAAAACAGAGGACGATTAAAAAAATCACCCCAAAAAAGCCGATCATTGCCAGTATGTCGGAGGAGAAAATATTCCACACCACCCGTGTCGGGGATGGCATTTTCTGTTCACGATAAAAATTATCTGAGGACATACCAATCCTTATGTTTTAACGGGTCCATCATTGCGCCTAAAATATCGGATAACACGTTCACGGTGATCACCAATGCGCCAATTAACATCACGCCAGCAGAAATCGCTGAGTAGTCTCCTTGACGGATTGCAGTGACCAACCAGCGACCTAATCCCGGCCAGTTAAATACTAATTCTGTCACCATGGTTAATGTTAGCATCGTGGAGAATTGTAGCCCCAATTTCGGGATAATTGGCGGTATTGCGTTATGAAAAATATGGCGGCGAATAATTTTAAAGCGAGAAAGCCCACGAGTAGCAGCGGCTTTAACATAGTTACTGCTAGCCACTTCATCCGTACTAATACGGACTAAGCGAATGACTTCTGTGGTTGGCGCTAAGGCGAGTGTGAGTACTGGCAGGATCATATGTTCTAACACATTGATAATCATATCTTTACGGTATGGCGAATCCGAAAGCCACGCATCCACAAGGGCAAAGCCTGTTACTGGCTTTAGGTTATAAAGTAGGTCGATTCGCCCAGAAACGGGCAGCCATCCTAAGTGAAGCGAGAAAAATAGGGTTAGTATTAACGCTAAAACGAATACAGGCACGGAAAAGCCCAATAGGGCGAAAGTGCTGATCGCAATATCAACGGGTTTGTTTCGCCAAAATGAGGCAATCATCCCTAGCGGGATCCCGACAAACAACGCAAATAAAAAGGCGAGAATACACAATTCCATGGTGGCAGGGAATGTGTCTTTTAGTTGGTCGGTGATAGGTTCTCCGTTAATGCTAGAGACGCCGAAATCGAAATGCAGTAAGCCATCAAAATAGAAGATATATGCATCAATGAGTGATGCACCGCTAAGAGGCGCATTGGGCGTGAAGTAGCTTAAGCTGAAACTGACCAGTGATAAAAAGAAGACCGTCACCAGCAATAGCAGAAATCGTCTCAGTGAGTAGATGATCATAGTTGCGGCTCCTGCTGCCGAGGTGGTGCTTTTTTCGGCTCCTGCATTTCGCGATAAACGCCAGCAAATGAAGTATTGCCGAACGCGCTGATCACCAATCCTTTCATATCAAAACGATAAGCTTGTAAACGCAGCGAGTAAGCTAATGGCAATATAGGCAGTTCTTCCGCGAGAATTTGTTGTGCTTGATGATAGTAATCAATGCGGTCTGCCAGCTCTTGTGTCAGTAATGCTTTATGCAAAACGTCATCAAATTTAGAATCACACCAATGGCTTAAGTTGGTTTGTGAGCCAATGGCAGCGCAACTGAGCAGTGGGCGGAAGAAACTATCAGGGTCATTACTGTCCGTTGTCCAGCCCGCTAATGTCATGTCATGGGAGCGATCCATTAATTGATTTTCTTGGAAGCGACCTTCCACCGAACGGATACTCATGACGATACCTACTTGGGCTAGGTCTGCTTGAATTAATTCCGCCATTTTCAATGGGCTAGGGTTGTAAGACTGAGAGGAGACAGGGACCCATAATTCCAATTTTAATTTTTCTAACCCCATTTCCTGCAGCATTTGTTTGGCAAGTTCAGGGTTGTAATCGGTTATTTTTGTTTGATTATCAAATGCCCAAGATGCACGAGGGAGAATCGATGATGCCGTCTCTGCGGTACCATAATAAATGGACTGCATGAGTCGCTCATTATTAATGGCATAAGAAATTGCTTGGCGAACCTTGAGTTGGTCGAGAGGCGGCTTGCTTGTATTAAACGCAAGATACGCAATATTCATTCCCGAACGCATGGAAATACGCAGGCGAGGGTCATCACGTAGCACTTTTAACTGACTTGCGGCTGGGTAGGCGAGGACATCGCACTCACCAGTGAGCAGCTTAGAAATGCGTCCTGTACCACCCGCTCCCATATCCACCACCACTTCTTCCATGCGTGGTTCACCTTTCCAGTAATCTTTATTACGCAATAAACGGACAAACTGTCCAGCTTGGTAATCATCAAAATAGAATGGTCCAGTACCTACAGGGCGCCAATCAATCATCTCTTGGCGATTGCTAGCCGAAAGCTCATCCGCATATTCGGCAGATAAAACGGGCGCGTAGTGAGTCGCCAAGTGCCATAAAAATGAGGCATCTGGGGATTTTAATCGAAACTCAACGGTGTAGTTATTCAGTTTTTTAATACTTTCGACGCTGCTCGCAAATTGCAAACTGTCAAAATAGGGGTAGCGCCCGCCATTAATGAAATGGTAAGGATTGCTGGTTTCAAACATGCGGGAAAAACTGAATACCACATCATCTGCATTCATATTACGCGTTGGTGTAAACCAAGGTGTGGTTTGAAACTTAACGTCCTTTCTCAGATGTAGCCGATAGGTCGCACCATTATCTAAAACTTCCCAGCGGGAAGCCAACTCTGGGATCAGGCGATATGTAAAGGGGTCAACATCCAGTAAGCGGTCATACAGTTGTGCGCCTAGGGGATCAATAATTAACCCGCTACTGGCGAGTTGTGGGTTAAATGTGGTGACAATGCCATTGACGCAGTAAATAAAGCCATTTTGGCGAATATCGGCTGGGACATCATTGGCAATGGTGTCTTTGTAGCTTATGTCTGTTTGCTCTGCCAATGTTGAAAGAGAAACAGTAAATAAAAACCAAAGAGTTAAAAGGCGCATAGAGCTAATATCGTTGACCTGAATTGCCTTATTGTAGCGTAAAAATAGGGTAACAGGGTATAAGCAAAATTTGTGGTGATATTTTGTACACAGCGCTGTGGGTAGTGAAGATTTTTAACTGTAAATGAGAATCAATAAGGTTATATCTAATTGTAATGGTTACTATTATTTTTAATTTAATCTTAATGAGAAATAATCGCATTAAAATGCTTTACAAATGATACTAATAACTATTATCATTAACTCAGTCTCTTGAGTGCTTAGCTTTAGCAGACAAGGCATGACATTGCTCACATTGCTTCCAGTGTTTTATTGCTTTCAGTGTTTTAGTTATATAGCCAGCTCGGGTGCTGGCTTTTTTTTGCATAAAAATCAGCTTTCCAAGCTAATATGATGTTTTTTAATTAATCCTCGAAATTGGTCATAGCTCAGTGATAGGCATTGAGCTGCTTTACGCTGATTAAAATTGGCTTGGCGTAGCGCCTCTTCAACATATTGTTTTTCCGATTCTAATTGCCATTGTCGTAAGTCAAAGGGAAAAACGGGTGCTAATTTGGAGTTTTCTGATGATGCTGCGGGTATCTCATGAAGCTCTGCTAGTTTCTCACCAAAGGGATCTAAAATAATCGTATCCACTGGTAAGTCACTTTCCCCATGCCGATAAACTGAACGCTCGACAACATTTTTCAGTTCGCGAATATTACCTGGCCAAGAATAGTGCATCAGTGTCTGCTGGGCGTTGTCAGAAAACCCAGTGAAATAATCACGCTTTAGCTCACGTACCATACCAATGGCAAAGTGCTCAGCCAATAACAGAATGTCAGGAACACGTTCACGTAATGACGGCATGCGAATCACTTCAAAGGCAATTCTATCTAGCAGGTCAGCGCGAAAAAGTCCTTGGCGAGCCAATTCTGGAAGGTTGGCGTTAGTGGCACAGACCAAACGAACATCGACTTTTAATGACTGACTTCCGCCTACACGCTCTAATTCGCCATATTCAATCACACGTAACAGTTTTTCTTGTACAGACATCGGCGCGGTTGCCAGTTCATCAAGGAACAATGTGCCTTTATCTGCACGTTCAAAGCGACCTTGATGGCGTTTCTGGGCCCCGGTAAACGATCCTGCTTCATGTCCAAATAATTCAGAATCCAGCAAGTTCTCATTGAGTCCGCTGCAATTTAAGGAGATAAAAGGCTCTTGCCAGCGGGGAGATAGATAGTGAAGGCGATCCGCGATTAACTCTTTACCTGTTCCTCGTTCGCCAATAACAAGGACAGGTTTATTTAGCTTAGCAAGTTCGGAAGCACGTTCTAGGACATCAAGGAAATTACTCGATACACCAAGAATAGTATTGTTAGTCTCTTTCATGGTTATTTTTACCAAGTTTTGGTTGATTTTACCTATAGTTAACTATAGTACAAATAACCGTCGATAGGTATCGAAATAATATTTTTGTTATTTATTAGTTGGTTATGCCATTCTGAAAAAGTTGGCACGCCAATTGCTATCTTAGAGTTGTAAAAGATTTTGATTGAAATAATTATCGGTTTAATAATTTCAATTTTATATTCATGGAGCATCACGTATTGGTTGGACGCCAACATCGGGTTGAGGCTCTACAGAAAGATAACATCCATCAAGAGGATATAAATTATGGGTATTTTTTCACGTTTTGCCGACATCATTAATGCCAACATTGCTTCACTGCTTGATAAAGCTGAAGATCCGCAGAAAATGATCCGCCTGATGATTCAGGAAATGGAAGACATGTTAGTGGAAATCCGTTCCACCTCAGCACGTACCTTAGCTGAGAAAAAAAGTTTAGAGCGCCGCGTCGAAATGGGCGAAAAACAGATTGCCGAATGGCAAGAAAAAGCGGAACTGGCATTAATCAAAGATAAAGAAGATTTAGCTCGCGCAGCATTGATTGAAAAACAAAAAGTCAGTGCCATGGTCGATACGCTAAAACATGAACTGATTATTGTTGATGAAACGCTGACTCGCTTAAAAGGCGAAATCACGGAATTAGAAAATAAACTGCAAGAAACGCGTGCAAAACAGCAATCAATGACCGTACGTTTAGAAGCGGCACAATCAAGCCGTAATGTTCGTCGCCAGTTAGACAGTGGTAAACTGGATGAAGCAATGGCGCGTTTTGAACAGTTTGAACGTCGCATTGACCATATGGAAGGCGAAGCGCAAAGCTACGGTATTGGTAAACAACGCTCTTTAGAACAGCAATTTGCTGAGTTAAAAGCGGATGATGAAATTAGTGCACAGTTAGCCGCGCTTAAAGCTAAAATCAATAAAGACGAATAATATTCAACACGCAAGGCGCAGTGATTTCATTGCGCCAGTGCGCTAGGCTAAATAACCATAAATAAGGAAATGTGATGGGCTACGTTTTACTGTCTCTCGTATTAATCATTTTTGTCATTTTTGTTCTGCCGATTTGGTTGTGGCTCCATTATAGTAAGAAAAATAATGGGCAGGGAAGTCAGCTTACTGAAAATGAAGTGCAGCGTTTGATGCAATTGGCAGAGCAGTCATCGCGTATGCAGCAGCGCATCAAAACGCTGGAAGATATTTTAGATGCCGAGCACCCAAATTGGAGGCAAAAATAATGACTAATCTACGCAACCGCAAGTTATATCGCTTAACGGATAAACGTGTTTTTGGTGGTGTTTGTTCCGGTCTCGCTGAATATTTAGAGTTACCGGTTGCTTTGGTCAGAGCATTAGCTGTACTTGCCCTGTTTATGAGTTTTGGATTGACCTTGATTGTCTATGTGGTGATGTGTTTCTTTGTGGAAGCTGCGCCAAGCGGTTACCGAAGCGAACAGGATATTGGACCAGAAGTGACAACACTATTAAACCAAATTGATGCTCAGCTACAAGCTGGGGAAATGAAACTGCGCCAAATGGAGCGCTATGTCACTTCGGACACTTATGCCGTGAACAGCAAGTTTCGTCATCTATAACAACTGATTTGCACCATCACATAAATGGGAATAGAGTTTAATGACTGTATTCCCTTTATATTTTTATTGGGAGAGCGAGAACTAGGAGCATTATGAAACGGCTACAAAATGAATTAACTGACTTAATGAACCGTAGCGTTGACCGCCATGTAAGGCTTGCTGTCACTGGATTAAGTCGCAGTGGAAAAACCGCATTCATCACTTCTCTCGTTAACCAACTTCTTAACACCACCACGGGGGCGCGCCTTCCGCTATTTTCAGCGGCGAGAGATAAACGGATCCTAGGGGTAAAACGCATTCCACAGCGCGATATGTCAATTCCGCGTTTCGCTTATGATGAAGGAATTGCATCGCTTTATGGCGACCCGCCGCAATGGCCGACGCCTACCCGTGGAGTGAGCGAAATTCGCTTGAAAATTCATTACCGTTCAAATGATTCGTTTGTTCGCCATTTTGTCGATAACTCCTCCCTGTACTTAGAAATTGTCGATTACCCGGGGGAGTGGCTACTGGACTTACCGATGCTAGATCTGAATTATTTAACATGGTCTAGCCAAATGAAAGTGCTACTTAAAGGTAAGCGTGGGGAGCTCGCGAATGAATGGCTACAACTTTGCCAAAAATGTGATCCATTAGCTCCTGTCGATGAAAATCTCTTAGCTGAAATTTCCAATGCTTACACCGCATATCTGCATGAATGTAAGCAACAAGGACAGCACTTTATTCAACCTGGTAGATTTGTTTTACCTGGAGAGTTAGCTGGAGCGCCTGCATTACAATTCTTTCCATGGCCAAACATCGAAAAATATGGTGAAAAACAGTTAACGCAAGCGGATAAAAACACCAATATCGGCGCATTACAGCGTCGCTATCAATACTACTGTGACCATGTGGTGAAAGGGTTTTATAAGGATCATTTCCAGCGTTTTGACCGACAAATTGTGCTGGTGGATTGTTTGCAGCCTTTAAATAGTGGCGCAGACGCCTTCAATGATATGCGAATGGCGCTAACGCAGTTAATGCGCAGCTTTCATTATGGAAAACGCACATTGCTCAGACGCATGTTTTCTCCATGTATTGATAAGCTACTTTTTGCCGCCAGTAAATCGGATCACGTCACACCCGATCAACATGCAAACTTAGTCTCATTATTGCAGCAGTTAGTCCAAGATGCTTGGCAAAATGCAGCATTTGAAGGGATCAGCATGGACTGTGTAGGGCTGGCGTCTATTCAAGCGACGGAAAGCGGTATTGTGGACTACAAGGGTGAAAAATTACCTGCTTTAAAAGGTGAGCGACTTAGCGATGGGCAACCCTTAACGTTCTACCCAGGGGATGTCCCTAAGCGTTTACCTAATGAACAGTTTTGGCAACAGCAAGGCTTTCAATTTGAAAATTTCCGCCCTCGGCCAACACCGTTAGATCAACCGTTGCCACATATTCGCATGGACAGTGCTTTGGAATTTTTGTTAGGAGATAAACTGAAATGAGTGAACCTCTAAAACAGCGCGTAGACTTTGCCGCTAAAGCCGATAAGCCAGCCATGGAGCCATTAAAACAAGCGCAAACCTTTGATGAGAAAGCGTTTGAAAAATTTGTGCCGGTTGATATACAAGAAGAACAAGATAGCCAAGATGGCGAAGTTGAAAGTCTTATCAACGAGGCCTTAAAACCTAAACGCAGTTTCTGGCGCAAGCTAGTTGGTGCTGCCGCAGGCATTTTTGGGGTGAGCGTTGTCGCTCAATTAGGGCTTTGGATCCATCAATCATGGATAACCCAAGACTGGACAGCGTTAGGCACCGCAGCAGCGGGGGGGTTAATTGTGGTCGCTGGTGTGGGTTCAGTCATCGGCGAATGGCGTCGCTTGTATCGGCTCAGAGAACGTGCAGAGGAGCGTGATTTTGCACGTGAATTGCTTCATAGCCACGGCATGGGGCAGGGTAAAGCATTCTGTGAAAAGCTCGCCAAACAATCTGCATTACCGATGCAACATCCTGCGATACAAAGCTGGCAAGCCACGGTTCATGATTCGCATAATGACCGCGAGGTTATTGAACTGTATAGTAAATTAGTTCAACCGATCCTGGATGAGCAAGCGCGTAAAGAGATCAGCCGTTCATCAGCAGAATCTGCCTTGATGATAGCGGTCAGCCCATTGGCGATTGTTGACATGGCATTTATCGCGTGGCGCAACATTCGTTTAATCAACCGCATTGCAGCCATTTATGGCATCGAACTGGGCTACTATAGTCGGATCCGCTTATTCCGTATGGTGCTGATTAATATTGCATTTGCTGGCGCTTCTGAACTTATTCGTGAAGTCGGGATGGATTGGTTATCTCAGGATATTACCGCACGGTTGTCGACACGCGCGGCACAAGGAATCGGCGCTGGGCTTCTGACCGCTCGATTAGGCATTAAGGCGATGGAGCTATGCCGTCCATTACCTTGGATAGAAGACAAACCGAAATTGGGTGATTTTCGCCGTCAATTAATTGGCCAGCTGAAAAATGCCATTCCCTCAAAAAAAGAAAATCCATAAGCTGTAAATTTGACTGGCAGGATGAGTTGACAGTTTTAATCATTCTGCCAGTCATGTCTAAAAGGGTAATACCCTGTCGAATTAATCAACAATCCTCATATTAAAGAAAGAAATGCTGCTGATATTTATTAGAAACTAGACGAGTGTCAACAATATGTGACACGGCTCTGTATTACTGTCCTGTTTAACGCTAAAATATGAGTAATTATGTTCTCTACAAAAGGTTTCATCATGCGCCTCGAAGTGACCTGCCAAGACCGTATCGGTTTAACGCGTGAATTACTTGATCTTTTAGTTCTACAAAACATTGACTTAAAAGGCATTGAAATTTCAGCTCAACGTCGAATTTACCTGAACTTTGCACCTGTAGACTTTCAGGTTTTCAGTACGCTAATGGCAGAGATCCGCCGCATAAACGGGGTAATTGATGTTCGTCGTATCTACTTTATGCCATCCGAACGTGAGCATAAAGCAGTGTGGGCTTTACTGAATTCGTTCCCTGAGCCAGTTTTATCCATTGATAATAAACTGAATATTGAGCTGGTTAACCCAATGAGCTTGCAACTTTTTGGGGTTGATGAAACTAAAATCAAACAGAAATCCTTCTCCCAGTTAATCCCTAACCATGGTTTACACCGCTGGTTTGAACGTGAGTCACCAGAACCTTACACCGAACGCATTTCGGTCAAAGGCAGCGATTATTTAATGCAGGTCACACCAATTATTCTCGCCGATGAAGATGGGAAATCTCACTGTACAGGTGCGGTGATCTTACTCAAATCCGTGGCAATTCTTGAAAATCAACGTAAGCAAGTGGCTGAAGTTGATATTGAAAACCGTGGATTTAGCCAGATTGTGGCGGTCAGTCCTGCGATGATCCAAGTCGTTGAGCGAGCTAAACGTGTTGCTATGCTGGATGAACCGTTGCTGCTTGTCGGGGAAACTGGAACGGGTAAAGACATTCTGGCAAAAGCCTGCCATTTACACAGTGCTCGTGGTAATGCGCCATTTTTAGGATTGAACTGCGCTTCAATGCCTGATGATGTCGTTGAAAGTGAGTTATTTGGTTATGCAGCAGGGGCTTATCCAAATGCGGTTGAAGGGAAAAAAGGCTTTTTTGAGCAAGCTAATGGCGGTACCGTTTTGCTGGATGAAATTGCTGAAATGTCCCCTCAAATGCAAATTAAACTATTACGTTTTCTGAACGATGGAACTTTCAGGCGTGTTGGCGAAGAACATGAGGTCAAAGTCAATGTACGCGTGATTTGTGCGACACAGAAGAATCTACCTGAGCTAGTGGAACAGAAAAAATTCCGTGAAGATCTCTATTACCGTTTGAATGTTATAACTCTCACGATCCCACCATTAAGAGAACGAAGCGAAGATATTAAACCGCTCACGAAAGTCTTTGTGTCTAATTTTGCCAAAGAATTGAACATTGATGAGCCAAAAATTTCACCGGCATTAATTGAATCACTCAATTCTTATTATTGGCCGGGTAATGTTAGACAATTACGCAATGCGTTATATCAGGGGCTGTCGCAATTTAGTGGCAATATTCTGGATGTTGATGATATTCAACTTCCTGATGCAGTTAACGCACCTGCGATTGCTTTAGATACATTAAATGGGTCACTGGATGAAATAACCAAACGCTATGAAGCCTCGGTGTTGGCGAGATTATATCGTGATTATCCGAGTACGCGTAAATTGGCTAAACGTTTAGATATTTCTCATACCGCTATTGCGAACAAATTGCGAGAATACGGGCTCAGTGCCAAGAAAGAGCAAGATTAACATGATGAAAAAGCTGTTTAAATTGGGTCTACTTAGCGTATTAATGAGTGTGAGTATTAGTGCTGTTGCACAAGAAAAGCCGAATAATAAGTTGATTGATAAACTCTGTAAAAATGCAGAGCAATCCATGGAAGATGTGTATGAAAATGGCGCATTAACTCAGTGTCATTTCCCTAATAGCTCGCTACTAAGTGCTTATCAAGAATATCGTAATCTGCTTGGTGATGATAAAAAGTTTTTAGAAGCTAAGTTAGAACCAAACAAAAACAAAGAAGTGATTTGCTCGGATGATAACTGTCCGTCTATTATTTATCGATGGAGTGGGGACAAAAAACTAGAAATTGAGCAAAGTTTTCCAGGGGGAGAAACGTACCTCCAATTTATTCAAAATAATAAAGGCACTTCGCTCGAAATAAGATATTTTCCTGACTAACGCCCATTCAGTTAGTTCCAATGAAACATGCCAGATAAATAAGCTCACTCATTCAAAATCAGTTAAAAGAATGGAGTGAGCTTACTCGATTAAACTAAATTTACATATTTTTCATCGTAAAACGACGTCCTGATCATTGCGGATTGGTTGTTTTTTCTGCTATAAAAATGGTGAGCAAAGCTTCAATTTTTAAATTAACGATAAAAAAATGCTTAAGTTGTGCATTGATTATTAATATTAGCAACGCGGGTTTTATACCTTTAAGGAGTTGCAATGGAACAATTTACGATTAATTTTATTGTCAATTTCAAGCTACGTGAATATATGTCTAAATGTCACTACCAAGGTGATATGTTTGAATCCGCAAATACTGCCGCAGAACTTTATTTAATGAACAAGGCAGCTGCGAATTATTTAGCGAAAAAAAATCGTTTTACGTGGGATGTATTAGTCAAAAATGGCGTTAAACCAAGGGATTTGATTATTGATATTCTCACGTCTTGTTGCCCTGTGACCCAAGAGCAGGCTCAACGGATATTAAGCACGTTGTCGCATTCGTTAGTGAGTATGATGAAAGGAAATATGATTTTTACAAATGTGGTCAATGCGAAAAATCATAAACCACTATTTTGGGCTTATGTTGATTAAAAGCATGATTGATAACCCCTCACCCCCTATCAAATGAAGCCACAATCACCGAAAGCATCGGTGATTGTGGTTCTTCATAATATACGATTATTTCAGGCTATTTAGCGCATTGTCATAATCAGGTTCTTCAGTAATTTCAGGCACTAATTGGCTGTAAATCACTTTGTCATTCTCATCTAATACAACGACGGAACGAGCCGTTAAACCTTTTAATGGACCGGTGGTCATTTCAACGCCGTAATCTTGGGCAAAATCACTACGGAATGAAGATAATGTCACCACATTGTCTAAGCCTTCTGCACCACAAAAACGAGCTTGAGCAAAAGGTAAGTCAGCAGAGATACATAACACAACAGTGTTGTCTAAACCGTTGGCTAATTGATTGAATTTACGCACAGAAGCGGCGCAAACACCGGTATCTACGCTAGGGAAAATATTCAGAACTTTGCGTTTGCCTTGGAATGTTTCTAAGGTTGCTTCACTTAAATCTTTAGCAACTAAAGTGAAAGGTTTAGCTTGTGAGCCAGCTTGTAAAAAAGTACCTGCAAGTGAAATGCTATTGCCTTTGAGTTTTACTGTCTGTGACATGTGTTTTTCTCCCGTTTATAGGTTGAGTTACAGAAGATGAAAATATTAAATGATTTTTAAAATCAAATTATTACCAGTTTCACATTCTGAGATTTCTGTTTTTAAATCCTATTATTGATCGAATTGCATTGTTGCCTTCTCGGCATGATAAGTAAGAAGGTTACGCTGCATTATACAAGTAATAAGCCCTATTAAGAGTTTATGTTTTTTATTATGTATCATCCTAAAATACCATATTCAACACGATAAAAAGAGCGCTTTGTGCCGTGTTTTACTTGTTATATGATGAAGTGAAAGCTAATTTTAAACTGACAATCAAGTCAATGAGTTATTCGCCTATCACGGCTAATGCCTTGGCATGTCAAATATCAATTTAGCAGTTTGTAATGGGTTAATTCATCAAAGCTTAGCGAATAACGCTGAGCGATCCTCTTTTTGATTAATAGATAGAAATAATAATATGCATAAACGTTCATTGACCTCTTTAGCTGTATTCATTTCATCACTTTTCCTTTCTACACCGGTTATCAGTGCGACGGTTCCTGCTGGTACTGTTTTAGCTGAAAATCAAGAAGTTGTACGCCATCTGAAAGATGAGCCAGCATCATTAGATCCGATAAAATCTGTTGGGTTGACTGAAGCTCAAGTGATGCGTGATTTGTTTGAAGGCCTAGTTAATCAAGATAATCATGGAAAGCCGATACCGGGTGTCGCACTAAATTGGCACACTGATGACAATCGAACTTGGATTTTTCAGTTACGCCCTGAAGCGGCATGGTCGAATGGTGAGCCTGTTACCGCTGACGATTTCGTTTATAGTTGGCGTCGTTTAGTCACGCCAGCCAATACTTCGCCATTTGCTTGGTTTGCAGCATTAGCGGGAATTAATAATGCGCAGGATATTATCGATGGTAAGTTGCCACCAGAACAGTTAGGGGTGGAAGCTGTCGATAAACACACGCTGAAAATTGTGTTAAATAAGCCAGTTCCTTATTTCCCGTCATTAACCGCAAACTTCAGCTTATTTCCTGTTCATCGCGGAACCGTTGAACAATATGGCACAGACTGGATTAAAGTCGGTAATTTAGTTGGAAATGGTGCATTTGAACTTAATGACCGTGTTGTTAATGAGAAAATCGTATTAACACCAAATCCGCACTATTGGGATCATAAAAATACGGTGATCACCAAAGTGACTTTTGTCCCTATCAACCAAGAATCTCACGCGACTAATCGTTATTTGGCTGGGGATTTAGATATCACGGAATCCTTTCCTAAGCAGCGCTATCAAAAATTATTACAAGATATTCCTAACGAAGTTTTTACGCCGGATCAACTCGGTACCTATTACTACGCATTTAATACCCAGCGCGCGCCGACCAATGATGTCAGGGTTCGACAGGCATTATCAATGGCAATTGACCGCCAATTGATTGCTAGCAAAGTCTTAGGGACAGGGGAAAAACCCGCTAATTATTTTACACCTGATGTGACGGCAGGTTTTAAGCCGGAAAAAGGGCTGTATCAGACTCATAAACAAAAAGAGTTAGACCAACAAGCCAAAACGTTATTAAAGCAGGCTGGGTACAGTGAAGCGCATCCTTTGGAATTAACGTTGCTGTATAACAGCTCGGAAAACCATCAAAAAATTGCTATTGCGATTGCTTCCATGTGGAAGAAAAAACTCGGGGTGCAAGTTAAGTTAGTTAACCAAGAGTGGAAAACATATATTGATAGCCGTAACACCGGAAATTTTGATGTAATCCGTGCTTCTTGGATTGGTGATTTTAATGAGCCATCTACATTCTTATCACTGCTAACTTCTCAACACAGTGGCAATATTCCTAAGTTTAATAATCCGCAATATGACGCACTAATGACTTCAGCTAGCATTGAAACGAATGATGCGCAGCGTAATGTGTATTACAACCAAGCGGAAGCCATTATTGCAAAAGAAGCACCAATTGCACCAATCTATCAATATACGAATGCGCGTTTGATTAAACCGTGGTTAAAAGGTTATCCGATTGAAAATCCAGAGGATGTGGCATACAGCCATAGCTTCTATATGATTAAGCATTAAGAATGAAATTTAGCCAGTGCAGGTGTGCTGGCTAAATTTTGGGAGACCCAAAATAAAAAAACTCCTTCCACTGGAGAGTCAGAAGGAGGACCAAAAAGGAATAAACACTACAGCGCTAATAATAGGAAAAAACTTTGCGGTTTTATTGCTAATTTGTGTCAATCAAATGGGATCTCTCTAGCAAAAATTGAGAAATTTCATTGGGCTATAAATCTTGCATAACATCTTATTTTTATGCTTTTATTTTCCTTTGCTTAACACCTACTTAAACTTTGTATTTTGATTTTGTTATTGAAATCATTGCAATATTCCCTTTAATCAACTAAAAATACCTTACTTTTCAATTTAAGGAGATAATTGCATGGCGTCGACCTATGGATCGCAATTTCAACACTCTAACCCCGTTCATGCCTTTCAGTTAGATGGAGATGGCGGTGTTCTTCCTATCGATTTAAATGCCACTGCAACACAGCAATCTCCATTTTGGCTGCATTACGATTATAAAAATAAAGAGACGTCTAGCTGGATCCAACAGACTGATTTGTTTAATGACCAAGTGAAGTCATCATTGACGGGTAAAATGAATCGTATGCGGATGGTGCGTATTGGTGATGGCGTTCTGCTGACACTACAAACCCTGAATAACACCGCAGGGCAGCGCCCAGAGCAATTGGTGGCATTTCGTATCTTTATGAATAGCCGCTTGATTGTTTCATGCCGTCACCGACGTGTTCACTCATTAGATTCTGTTATTGATGATCTTAAACAAGGCGTCGGTGCGCAGAGTACCGGTGAATGGCTTGCCGATGTCACGGATGCAATGACCGATGAAATTAGTGATTTCACCGACTCTCTTCACGAACGTCTTATTGAAATGGAAGATTTGATATTACATGGCGAAATTCCTGAGCGTGGGGAATTAGCCTTACTGCGTAAACAAATTATTGTCGTGCGCCGTTATATGGCACCGCAGCGGGATATGTTTTCTCGATTAACCGCTGAAAAATTATTATGGCTAGATGATAACGACAGACGTCGTTTACAAGAAATATCAGATAGATTAGGGCGCTGTATTGAAGATTTAGATGGTTTTATTGCACGTACCGCCATTATGTCTGATGAAATTACGAATATGATGACGGAAATGATGAATCGTCGAATCTATACCATGTCATTAATGGCGATGATATTTTTACCAACCACATTTTTAACCGGTTTATTTGGTGTGAACTTAGGGGGTATCCCTGGAAATGAATTCAAGTTTGCCTTTAGTGCGTTCTGTTTATTACTCGCCTGCTTAATTGCTACGGTATTTTGGTGGTTAAAAAGAAGTCGATGGCTATAAGAAAGGTGAATTGTTCTGGATAATGGGTGCTAGTTTGAGATAAATCAATAAAGGGTATAGGGTTTTAAGGCAATATTACTCCCGCAGGTGAATGCAACGTTGAGCGATGAACGTTGTGCTCCATAATTGTAGTTTTTCTCATATTGAGTTCTTATACAGAATAATTGACCACTGTAATGCCGATGTATTTTACATCGGCTTTTTTTTGCATAAAATCTGATGCCACCCCTGAGTTTGCCCAGAGGTAGCGGACCAATTTTTATTATCTTACTTAACTTCAATCACATCTAAGCGGTCAGCACTGTAGTCTGGTTGATCATCTTCATCAATCATTGGCTGAGCAGGCAATTCTTCACGGTCAAAAGCCATATCACCACCATTGATCACGGCATCACCATGTGAAATGTTTTTAAAATCAAATAGTTCAGTATCACATAGGTGAGATGATACAACGTTCTGAGTCGCTCTAAACATAGTTTCAATGCGCCCTGGGTAACGTTTATCCCAATCGCGTAGCATCTCTTTAATGACTTGGCGCTGTAAATTCGGCTGGGATCCACATAAGTTACAAGGGATGATAGGGAATCCTTTTGCTTCAGCAAAACGCTCAATATCTTTTTCGCGGCAATAGGCGAGAGGGCGGATAACAATGTGTTTGCCATCGTCACTCATCAATTTTGGTGGCATACCTTTTAATTTACCGCCGTAGAACATGTTTAAAAATAGGGTCTGTAAAATATCATCACGGTGATGACCGAGCGCTATTTTGGTCGCACCTAACTCTGTCGCCGTGCGATATAAGATGCCGCGACGTAAACGAGAGCACAGGGAACAGGTGGTTTTTCCTTCAGGAATTTTTTCTTTTACGATGCCATAGGTGTTTTCTTCGACAATTTTATACTCAACACCGAGTTCGTCTAAGTAAGCTGGCAAGATGTGTTCAGGGAAGCCTGGTTGTTTTTGGTCTAAGTTAACAGCGACCAAAGAGAATGAAATTGGGGCACTTTTTTGCAGGCTTTGCAAAATAGACAGCAGAGTATAGCTATCTTTCCCCCCAGACAGGCAGACCATGATACGGTCGCCTTCTTCGATCATATTAAAATCGGCGATGGCTTGCCCAACATCACGGCGGATTCTTTTTTGGAGTTTGTTTAAGTTGTATTGTTCTTTATTAGTCGTCATTCTCGGTTGTTCTTTCTTGTTTCTGATTGCTATTTAAATTTTTGAAATATATATGCTTTTTTGTTTTTTGTCGTTCTCGTTGTTTCTGAATTAACCCAGTCTTATACTGACTCGTGTATAAGACTTTGTATAAGATTCTAGACATTGGATAAGACTGATATGTCAGAAATTAATAAACTCACAGACAAAAAGCTAAAAAACATTCATGGTAAAGAAATCTCTAAGCCGGTAATGATAGCAGATGGTAGGGGGCTTTCGATACTAGTAAGCAAAAAAGGTTCTATCTCATGGTCATACTCTTACCGATTTGAAGGTAAGTTAAGTAGGATGATAATAGGGCAATATCCTGATTTATCAATGAAACAGCCACAAGACAAGGCTTCGAGCAATTTTGGTTTCAGGGCATGACCCAAATACCAAAAGCGGTAACTGTTCTGTTAGTGCTATACAAGGTGCGAATCTAACTTAATCTGCGTTATTCTTTCTTTCATATCCATATAAATTAATCCTACCAGACAAATACTCACCTAAATATACTTCACTGATTTTATTAAAACCTTGTTTCGAAATATTGTCTTCTAACCACTCAATGTCTTTGCCGATGATTTCGAGTAAGTCATGGTTAGCTAAGCCATCGACGATAATTGGATAACGTATATTCTCATCGCCACTTTGGATAATAGTCAATTGCCCATTTTGTTCGAGAACAACGCGTTTTAGTTGCTCTATTTCGTATATGCCATTTGATCTTAGTTTGAACATCAAATCATTAGCGGAAACACCGTTTTTTAGACATTCTTTAACGTTAACGCTGCCATTATGTACCAAGGTTATAGGTTTGCCGTCAATAATTCGTTTAATAAAGGGATTATTCTCTTTTAAAAATTTAAGGGCAAAAACAAGTAAAGTCCATATGATTAACACGAGTATAAATTGCAGTACTGTTATTGATTCATTGTAAATGACACCACCAATAATACCGCCTAGAACATAGTTTTGAACTTGATCCATTGCGGATGAAGGGGCTAAATTTCCTTTGCCCATGAGGTTTATTTGAACAATCAGGCATAGGATCCCTAATCCAAGCTTTATAATAATAGGTGTATAAATAATCATTTTATGCCTTATTTTTTTATGATTTTAATTTCGGGATTTGTTAACCAAACTTTTTCTAAGCTGTAAGTTTGTTGATCTACGCTTAAATGAATACGGTAATAACGGTCATCAATTTTAATGATGATGCCATCGGATAATTGTACCGAGTTAGAAAATATAGAATTTATATCAACCCCTTTTTCTTTTGATAATAACCTTACGAAATTAACCATTTGGGATGATTTTGAGTGTATATTTTGACTATCGGTATAATCTTGATACTGAATGCCTGAAATGAAGAGTAAAAATAAGAAGGCGATAATCGTTAAATCCCGATATTTAGTTTGTAGGCGGTGACGCATATATAGGATGAAAAAAACGATTAAAGCAAATAAAGTGCCAAAAATAATAATATATTTAAAATAATCATTTATATTAGACTGCGCTTGCAAGTAATCTATCCCATAAAAATTCATATAAAAATCATTCCTGATTGTTCACTATATCCATCTTTATTATAGTGACTTATTCGCATTTTAGCTCTGATATTAAAATCTAATTTTGAGTTGTCAGTCATTACCCAAGATCTGTCATTGATTTTTATGTTGAAGTTAAAAATTGTCGATGGTTTCAGTATTTATCAAAGGAAGCATTTTGAAAACCTGCTTGTGGGATTAATTCAAGATAGGTTTTTAGATAACAAAAATATTAATGGAGATTTTATTCAAATATCGTAATGAAAATAATAATGTCGCTTCCCTTCAATAAATAAGTCATTTGAAGAGAAGCGATGAGCGATTACTGAGCCGCCTTTTTCAGTTTTTCAACTTGTTCGGCAGTGACAGGTTTACCTTGCCCCCCCCATTCGGCGCGCGCCCATGATATTAAATCTGCCATTTCTTGTGGCGTTAAATCATCGGCAAAGCTTGGCATAGCATACATACGCTGCCCATTAGGGAAAGTGGTGGTTGGAATACCCGTTAACACTACACTGATAAAGGTTTCGGGGCTGTCCATAGCTAAGATGGCATTACCTTTTAACGCTGGAATGCCATTAGGGACTCCTTCTCCGGTGATCCCGTGGCAACCTGCGCAGGTAGACATATACATTAACCGACCCGTTTCCATGATTTGACTTACATTACCCACGTCTGGTGAGTTTGCCTCAGGCAATGGAGCTGGCGGAGTGTCGGCTCCAAGTATTTTTCCTTGTTTATCCGTCATTAAATAAATTGCCATGTCATTAACATCGCTTTTATTCATCTGGCTAGTAGAAAAATGAGTCACTGTACTCATATCTGCAAATGCAGAGCCTTGCGGGGCATTCCCTGTAAGCAGGAATTGGCGCAAAGAGGCGGTATCGTACCCATGTTTGGAAAGCGCTTCGGCTGTAATATCAGGGATGGCTAAACCGGCTTCTTCACCTCCTTGAAGTGACCGTGAAAACTCGACACCCATCATTAAATTACGTGGTGAGTGACAAGCGCCACAGTGTGCTAGACCTTCAACAATATAAGCTCCTCGGTTCCACTCGGCAGAACGTTGTGGGTCATGAGGCGCATTTTGTTTAGGGAAATTAAGTAAAGTCCAGAAGTTCATAAATGGGCGAACGGGTAGGACAAATACACCTGTATTTTCTTTGTTTGGCACATTGATTGGCGGAAGTGACATCACATAAGCATACAGGGCATCAATATCATCCGATGTCGTCATATGGGTAAATACAAACGGCATGGCAGGGTAGAGATTACCTCTTTCTTTACCAATTCCGTCTTTCAAAGCACGATGGAAATCAGCACGGGTATAGTTACCGATACCAAATTGCTTATCAGGCGTGATATTTGTGGAATAAATGGTACCAAAAGGGGTTCCGATGGCACGCCCACCCGCAGCCAATGGCCCTTCAGGTAATGAGTGGCAACCAAAGCAATCACCAGCAGTTGCCAACTCTTGCCCTCTTGGCAGCAATTTGGCGACTTCTTCTGAGGTCAGCGGTTTATCTAAATCAGGACCGATACTGGAGGTACGAAAAGCACCAAATAGGATCGCAAGCATTAATATGATGAATAATAAGATAATAATATAAATGCTTTTACGTAGAGAGCTGGATTTAGCCATGAGGTTTCTCCCTAGTCGATCACGCAGCCAGGAGTGTCTAGAGCGACTTTCCTCACTGCTTCATAATAGCGAACATAGCCTGTACAACGGCAAATATGCTCATTGAGGGCTTCTTCAATCGCATGTTCGAGTTGGTCTCGTTTCACTGGGTTTTTCTTCAGTTTATCAAGAAATACCGTCGCACCCGTGACGAAACCGGGGGCACAATAGCCACACTGGAACGAAAAGTTTTCGATAAAAGCTTGTTGAATTGGCGTTAATTCAACAACTTTGCCTTGTTCATCCAGTTTGGCTTGCCCTTCGATGGTAACAATATTTTTATTGTTGAAATAATGGGCACCAAAGATACAGGTACGGCTTTCAACCGTTGAGCCATCGGGCTGAATTTCCATAATGGTGCAAGCATGGCAGATCCCTTGCCCGCAACCAAAGTGGGTGCCTGTGAGGTCAAGGTATTCATGTAAAAACTCAATCATTGGCATCCCAACAGGGACATCAATAGGACCAATTTTCTGGCCGTTAATGGTCAGTGTTAGTGGCTTGCGCTCAATAATCGGAACGGCATGGTTGATTTTCATGAGAGTGCCTTTTTAATTTTATCTACCGTGATAGGGAATTCATAGAAACGCTTACCTGTCGCATGGGTTAATGCGTTACTCGTCGCAGGTAAGATAGGGATCATTCCCAGTTCTGCCATGCCTTTTGGTGGCGAAGTTTCTGATAGGGGAGGTAAGTAATCAATGGTTTGTTGCCAAACCGCAACATCTTTTGCGCGTGGCAGAACATAGCGATTAAAGTTCCATGTTCCATTACCTGGCCCATCTTCATACAGTGGCAATTCTTCCATCAATGCGTGACCAATACCCATCGCGGTACCTCCTTGAATTTGGCCTGAAACCAATTCAGGGACAATCATTGTACCGGGATCCATAATCATATGGTGGCGCATGATATCGACCTCACCCGTCATAGTATTGACGTTGAGCTCGACGAGGCAGGAAGCTGGTGTGACCGTAGTTGGGTCAGCTTTTGCGCGTTGTGTTGGTGGGTAATAGGCAATTTTACGTTTAATAAAATGGTAACCGCCAGTTGTCATCTGCTTTTTCAGTTCTTGTGGAGCACCCTCGCCATAACGAACGGATATTGCATCGAGAGGGAGATTTTTCAATCCTACAGTTGGAATATCGAACTCTGCGCGAGCCCACTGCCAGCTTGAATAGCCGTGAACAGCAACTCCGGTGATTAGCCCCATCTCATGGGCTCTTTTGGCTAAAATGTCAAAAGGAATGGGCTTCATCCCACCACCGCCAATACCATCAGATCCGACACGAATATCTGCAAATTCAACATTTAAGCCATTGAATGCTCCTCCGCCTGGACCTTCACTCCAAATGCTTTTGGCCGCAGGCCATAGGGTATTTTCTAATAAAAAATGACCCGCTTGGCGTGTACCAAATCCAATGTAATAAACACCGCTCGATGAACTCATGTCAGGGATCAGCGCAGGTGTCCAATAGGGATCAGTTTTTGACAGTTCATCTTGTTTTTTCTGATCTGCCCAACTGGTTTTGAGTGGTAGTTCTGCAAATTCAGTTACCCCAAATTCAACCACATCAGGGGCTTTGCTGAGTGCTTGCCATACCATAACTTGTTGTGCGGTTGTACCACCGGTACCAATCTCTTGCATACAATGGCGCATTGTTAGCTTGCCATTCGCATCAAATTCAAGAGAAAGAATCGTTGGAACACCGCTAGAACCATAAACTTGCTGCACTTGCGCAAAGCCAACGCCGTATAACTTACCGGGGTTTTTTGCTTCATAATCGACTTTATTTTTTTCACGATCGACCCAAATCGGGTGTTTTTCCGCAAGATTTAACATTTCGACATTGCGAGGGTCACCAGCGATTACACCACCTTGTGTATTCGGATAACCTTCTAATATGGCATTACGGCGGCGCAGTTCTATTGGGTCAATATTGAGGTTATGAGCGATTTCATCGACCATCAATTCAGTGACTGCCATCGACTGTAAGGAACCAAAGCCACGCATTGAGCCTGCTTCGACAGCCGGGGTGGCCATGGCGAGAGCGGTGAGGTCAGATTTTGGGAAATAATAAATAGATTGGGCACCACGTACCGCAACGTGTGATACGGCAACCGAGAGGTTTTCACGACCACCACCATTACAGTTATAAGTACCTTTTAATACATCAAATTTGCCCGTTTTTTTATCACCGATAATGGTGACATCCATCTCAATAGAGTGGCGTTTCATTCCCATTTGGAATTGTTCATAGCGGTCATTTGCCATACGAACAGGTAAGCCATCAGCATAGAAACTGGCGACCATCGAATAGAAAGGAAAAACCGAATAGTCTTTTGAGCCATAACCGACGGTAGAACCTGTTAATAACACAATGTTCTCGACAGAAAAATGTTTGTTGTGCTTCGATAACTCAGCAGCGGCGTTGACGACTCCTGCAGGAGACTGTGTCGCGGTTAAAATATGCAGTGTTTTGGTTTGTGCGTCATACCAAGTATTACAGTTATCAGGCTCCATTGCGCAAGGGTCAATGGATTGTGAAAAACCATGGCGCTCAATCACAAATTTATCGGGATTCTGGCGAGCTGCAGCGATTTCTTGTTCAATTTGCCGTGCGTAATCCATTGCTTTTTCTTGTTTATCAGGGCTTTTTTCTGCCTGATGAAGGGCTTGAATAAAACCACCACCACGATCTTTACGGATCACTGGTGGAATAGAAATGGCATGTTTGGGGTCATATGGCGGCCAAACAGGTGTATTGCCATCGAACCCACCTTTAATACCTGAATCTTGATAAGGGGAAAAGATAGAAGGTGAAAGTGGTGTATCACCACCGATACGTACATATCGCGCTGCACCATAGTTAGCGGGCGGTTTTGGTCCAGTCACCATTCCATATTTTACGGTGTTTGTCGCAAAACGTAACATACGCTGTGCTGTGCTGTATTTATCGAAATCATGATAAATCAAGATGGCAACAGGGTGGCCAATAATCGGTGGAGTGTCCCCTAGAGGCACTAAAATATTGGTGCCATAGAAGCCTTTTCCCATACTGGTGTCTTGAGGAATATTTAAGCCATCACGGATAAGGTCTTCTTGTAAAACAACTTTATCAGGCTGTAAATTTGGACCTAACATTGAAATATCAATGCCTTCAAAGGTTTTATCTGCTTCTGTTGCTTTTAACATAAAGGCATAGCTTTGTTTTTTAGGCCAACCAGGAATGTCTTTAGCGCGGTAATCACGAGCAAAATTTTTACGGCCGGTGACCTTTTCAACACCATCCCAACGAAAGCGTGCTTTACCATTTTGACCTATCCAATCGGTTGATGGAGAGTCAGAATCTAGCTCCATTGCTATCGCAAAAGGGAGCTTACCCACCATCACTGCAATGCCTGCAATAGTGCCTAGTTTGATGAAGTTACGTCTAGAAATATGACCCGACATAGTGTGCTCCCTGATTATATTTTTAGGGTTTTTATTATGAGCAATGGAAGTCAATAATATTTTTTAGCCACGCATTATAAGATTGTTTTATTTCGATTTAATTTGTTCGCAATTTGATGGCTAATATCAGATAGCTCAGTAAGTTACATAAATAGTATGGGTATCTGTATTGATATATCAAGAACGAGTAAAGGGATTTAGACAAGAAAGTGAATAATACTGTTGGGGTCATCTTAATATGACAGTATTGAATAAAATAACTGAGTTTTATTAGAATGTAATTTATTTAAATGATAGTAATTCTTATTAATGAATAATTAAATCAATATGTATTTTATTATATAAAGCATATGATTATGTCGATATTGTGATAAGAGTGACTACAACGTCGGTAGCTTAAAAACCTCAGATTTGTGAGATTTTTTGTTTATTTTATTAGAGTATAGAGTCGTGGTTTATAAAGCTAGTAAATAAAGTGCAATGTTACTAATATGAATTCCAATTATTACTATAAATCAATTTTGTATATAAGTGATTTTATATAAGGTGCAATGATGGTTAATATTCTTACCTCTAGCGATAAGAGCAATACATCAGGTAAAAAAATCACAGTAGGTATTAGCTCATGCTTATTGGGTGATAGCGTTAGATTTGATGGTGGTCATAAGCGCTTTCACTTTGCTGTAGATGAGTTATCAGATTATTTCGAATACCAACAAGCATGCCCGGAAATGGCGATTGGTTTACCAACACCTAGACCTGCATTGAGGCTAGTTAAATCTGACGAAAATAGCGTTAGACTCAAGTTCAGCGATGGTCGTGAAGGCGATTTAACTGAAGAGATGCTTCAGTTTTCGACCACTTATTTGAGTGGGCTTTTAAATTTAAGTGGTTATATTGTATGTAAAAACTCACCTAGCTGTGGCTTGGAAAGGGTTCGAGTATATGATTCAGTTGGCAATGGTAATAAAAAGTCTGGAATTGGGCTTTTTACTGAACAATTACTCAAAGTAATGCCTTGGTTGCCTGTTGAGGAAGATGGCAGGTTAAGCGATCCTCATATTCGAGAAAATTTTATTATACGGGTATTTGCTCTTCATGAGCTAAATGAACTAAAGAAAAACTCCTTCAATCGGCACTCATTAATCGACTTTCATACTCGATATAAGCTCCTTTTATTGGCGCATTCACAGCCTCTTTATCGAGAACTTGGTCGTTTTGTTGCTAGTAACAATGAATGGGATTCAATCGATTCTTATTTTGATGAGTATCGAAATAAGTTTATGAATTTATTACAACACCAAGCGACTAGGCGCAATCACACTAATGTGCTTATGCATATCCAAGGTTACTTTAAACGTTATCTGACATCAAACCAAAGGCAAGCATTGAGTAAGTTAATCCTCGAATACCGCCAAGGAACACAGCCTTTATTGGCTCCATTAACATTAATTACGCACTATTTATCTGA